>NZ_VWWC01000053.1:0-39876 GCF_011753175.1 Burkholderia sp. Cy-637
TCCTTTCGAGGGCTGTCATGAATCATCCCAAGCACATCGATCCGCGTCTCGATCCGACGCGCGTGATCCGCGCGCCGCGCGGCAGCGAGAAAACCTGCAAGACCTGGCTCGCCGAGGCGGCGTACCGATGTGCGTCGGCTTGCGTCGCCGGATCGCGTCGTCGCGCGTCGATCGCGCCGCGGCTGCGAAATTGCCGCCCCCGAATCGGCCACCGACAATCGGCCATCCGATCCTGGCGATCGGAACAGTCCTCCGCCGAGGCGTGCCGCGTGCGGCCGCCGGGCGGACATACGTGCTCTCGGAGGTGTTGGGTGATTCGGTATCTGAAGAAAAGCAAGCCGGTGGAAGTGCAGGCGGCGATCGCGGAGCAGGTCCGCGCGACCGTGGAGAAGATCATCGCCGAGGTAGGCGCGCGCGGCGACGAGGCGGTTCGTCAGTATTCCAGACAATTCGACGACTGGGAGCCTGCCGCGTTCCGCCTGAGCGACGAGCAGATCCAGGCCTGCGTGGCCTCGCTGTCGGCGCGCGAGATCGAGGACATCCGCTTCGCGCAGGCCCAGGTGCGCCGCTTCGCCGAGGTGCAGCGCTCGGCCTTGCGCGACGTCGAGGTGGAGACCCTGCCGGGCGTGGTGCTGGGCCACCGGAACATCCCGGTCAATTCGGTGGGCTGCTATATCCCGGGCGGCAAGTATCCGCTGCTGGCCTCGGCCCACATGAGCGTGCTGACCGCCAAGGTGGCCGGCGTCAAGCGCGTGGCGGCGGTGGCGCCGCCGTTCGGCGGCAAGCCGCATCCGGCCATCGTGACGGCCATGCACCTGGCCGGCGCCGACGAGATCTACTGCGCCGGCGGCGTGCAGGCGATCGCCGCGCTCGCGCTGGGCACGGAGCAGTTCGCGCCGGTCGACATGATCGTCGGGCCGGGCAATGCCTATGTGGCCGAGGCCAAGCGGCAGTTGTTCGGCAGGATCGGCATCGACCTGATCGCGGGGCCGACCGAGACGCTGGTGATCGCCGACGATTCCTCCGACGTGGAGATCGTCGCCGCCGACCTGCTCGGCCAGGCCGAGCACGGCGTGAATTCGCCCACCGTGTTCCTCACCAACTCGCAGCGCCTGGCCGAGGACCTGCCGGCCGAAATCGAGCGCCAGCTCGCGCGGCTGCCGACCGCGCCGGTGGCGTCGGTGGCCTGGCGCGACTACGGCGAGATCGTGCTGTGCGACACCCTCGACGAGATGGTCGAGGAAGCCGATCGCATCGCCTCCGAGCACGTGCAGGTGATGACGCGCGACCCGCTGTACTTCCTGCAGCACATGAGCAACTACGGGGCGCTGTTCCTCGGCGATCGCACCAACGTGTCCTATGGCGACAAGGTGATCGGCACCAACCACACGCTGCCGACCATGAAGTCGGCGCGCTACACGGGCGGCCTGTGGGTGGGCAAGTTCATCAAGACCTGCACCTACCAGCGGGTCCTGACCGACGAGGCTTCGGTGCTGATCGGCGAGTACTGCTCGCGGCTTTGCGCGATGGAGGGATTCGCCGGCCACCAGGAGCAGGCCGACATCCGCGTGCGCCGGTTCGGCAAGGCCGCCGGCTGAAGCCGGCCGGCACCAGGCGTCGAGCGCAAGGCACCCGCGAGGGTGCCTTTTCGTTTGGCGCGCCCGGCATGGCGGGCACGCTTCGCATCGACGCCGGGGCAGCGGCGCGAGGTGCGGCGCCGGGCACCCGCGTTCGAACTCAGCCGGGCGTGACGACGCGCGAGGACGCCGCCACCAGGAGCAGCAGGGCCGCCACGATCGCGAACGCGGCCGGCAGGCCCGCCGTTTGCGCGATCGAGCCGAGGATCGCCGGGCCGGCCAGCATGCCGGCATAACCCAGGGTAGCCGCCACCGGCATCGCCAGCTCGACCGGCATGCGCGTCTGACGCGAGATCTGCAGGAACAGCAGCGGCACCAGGTTCGCCAGGCCCAGCCCGAGCGTGGCGAACAGCAGCATCAGCACCAGCCAGTGGTCCAGCCAGACCAGCGCGACCAGGCTGGCCCCCGCCGCCAGCGAGCCCGCCAGCAGGATCCGCCGGGCGCCGACGGCGCCGGCGAGGCGATCGCCGCCCAGGCGGCCGACGGCCATCGCCGCGGCGAACGCGGCGTAGCCGTAACCCGCGTGCGCGGGGCTGAAGGCCTTGCGCGTGGTGAGGAACACGCCGCTCCAGTCGAGCACCGCGCCCTCGGCGAGAAAGATCACGAAGCAGAGCACGCCGATCCAGACCACCGCCCGCGTCGGCAGGCGCCACGCGGCGCGCTCGCCCGACGCGATCCTGCCGATGAAGTGTCGGCCGGCCAGCAGCCACAGCACGAGCATCACCGCGGCCACGCAGGCGACGGCGCCCGGCGGCGGGACCCGCAGCGACAGCAGGCTGCTGACGCCGGCCGAGCCGGCGATCGCGCCGATGCTGAACCAGGCATGGAAGCCGGACATCAGCGGCGCCGCGTGCAGGCGCTGCACGGCGGCGGCCTGCAGGTTCATGGCCGATTCGAGGGTGCCGATCCCGCAGCCGAACAGGAACAGGCTCAGCGACAGCATCCGCGCGTCGTCGGTCGAGGCCAGCGCGAACAGGCAGGCGCAGGCGAGCGGGCCGAAGCCCAGGTTGATGAAGCGGCAGCCCAGGCGGCTCGCGGCCGCGCTGCCGAGCGGCATGGCGATCAGGCTGCCGATCCCGAACCACAGCAGGGCCAGCCCGAAGGCGCTGTCGTCCAGCCCGATGCGCGACTTCGCCAGCGCGGCGAGCGGGGCCCAGGAGGACAGCATGAAGCCGAAGGAAAAGAACCCGGCTCGGGTCGAGAAACGCTGCCAGGCGGCAGCGGTGGGGGAAGGGGCGAGGGTGCAACGGCTCATCGGCGTGGCGCGGCTCCTGGGGGAAGGTCGGGGAAAAACACGCGCGCCGCGCCGCCGCGATGGCGGCCGCGCGGCGCGCGAGGATGGCGGCGCTCGGCTCAGATCCGCAGTTCGACCCGGCGGCCGAGCAGGTAGCGGATCACCAGGTAGTAGGCCAGGCCGAGGCCGAGCCAGACCAGGCCCATCCTCAGCGTCGCCGCGCGCATCGCGACCATCAGCGCGACGATCACGGCGCAGCCGACGGCGGGCAGGATCAGGTGGTTCCAGAGGTCGCGCGACTTCTGCCGGATGCGGAAATAGCCGATCACCGACAGGTTGACCAGGATGAAGGCGGAGAACGCGCCGAAGTTCTGGAACAGGGCGAGGTCGTCGAGCCGGTCCTGGAAGGCCAGCGCGATCACCAGCGAGACGGTCGCGACGAACAGGTTCGCCACATAGGGCTGCCGCGACTTGCGCGACAGGCGCGAGAACACCTTGGGAAGCTGGCGGTCGCGGCCCATCGCGAAGATGATTCGCGCGATCGCCATCTGGCAGACGATGGTGCAGGGCACGCCGAAGGCCACCGCGGTGCTGATCGAGGTCAGCGCGAACAGCCAGTGGCCGCCGGCATAGGCGGAGATGTCGTAGAAGGCGCTGTCGGGCGAGAGCAGCCGCGCGCCCGGCGCCAGGTCGGCGGCGATCCAGGTCTGCAGCACGAACAGCACGGCGGTGATCACCAGCGTGGCCATGCCGGCGAAACTGGCCAGGTGGCGCTGCCGGCTCTTCACTTCCTCGCCGAGCGTGGTGATCGCGTCGAAGCCGAGGAAGTTGGTCGAGCCGATCAGGATGCCGGTGCCCAGCCCCGCCCAGGTGAAGCTGCGCACATCGAACAGCGAGCCGAGCGTCAGCGCGCCGTGGCCCTTGCCGCCGACATACAGGGCGAACAGGCCGACCCCGACGAAGGCGGCCAGCACCACCAGCATCACGACCAGGAAGGCCTGGTTGACCTTGGCCGTCACCGACACGCCGACCAGGTTCAGCACCGTGCCGAGCCCGACGAAGCCGAGGATCCACAGCGAGCGCGGGATCTCCGGCACCAGGCTGTTCATCGCCACCGCGCTGACCACCGCCAGCAGGCCCGGCGCGATGATGTAGTCGAGGAACACCAGCCAGCCCGCCAGGAAGCCGGCGAGATCGCCGATGCCGTTCTGCGCGTAGGTATAGGCCGATCCGGCGACGGGGAACTGCTTGCTCAGCACCTGGTAGCTGCGCGCGGTGAACATCATCGCGACCACGCTGACCAGGTAGACCAGCGGCACCATGCCGTGGCTGACGTTGGCGATGATGCCGTAGAGCGCGAACGGCGCGATCGGCAGCATGTAGACCATGCCGTAGATGACCAGGTCGAGCACGCTGAGTTCGCGCCTGAGGTTCAGGGGCGCGTCCGGCTCGCCGGCCGGCGCGATCGACCGCTCGGGGAAGGATTGGCGGGAAAGATCGTTTGCCATGACGGACATCCTTTGACTTCGAGAGACGGAAGGGCATGAGCCGGGCGTTGCCGGATGGCGAGCATCCATCGTCGGCAGATCCGGCATCAGCGTGACTTATACGTATAAGTCAAATGCTCGATGGACGTATTCCCGGTGTCAATAGTCGGGCGGCACGCGTATACCCGTAGCGGCGAGCGTCCTGCGTCTTCCCGCGCCACGGGCGGGGCCGCGGCGCGCGCGGGCTGGCGCGCCCGGTGGCGGCGCTGACGCAGGCGGCGCGCGCGATTGCGCCGTCGCGCGAGCGGCCGGGGCGGTATCGCGTCGAGGCGCGTCATCTCGCGTCGGGGCGGCGGAAGCCGCGTTCCAGTGGGCGCGCCGGCCGGCGATCGTTGCGTGGCCCGGCCGCGCTGTCGTCCTCGTGCGATGGGTGCAGACGGGGGCGGGCGAGCCTTGACTCGGCTCGCCGCGGCCGGTCTGTATCTGTGAGGGCGTGCCGATCGCGAAATATCATTTTTTGCGGAAGTGCCGCCGGGATTCCGGGCATGAGCTTTCGGCGGGATGCCCGGCGGTCTCCTTCCCGATCGACCTTGCCACCGAAAGAGACTCCCCCTCATGAATCCACTCGAAGCCCCCGTCGATGACGGCGTCGACCTGCAGCACCAGCAATTCGCCTGGCAGGCCTTGACGACGCATTTCGGCGGGATGCTGCCCGAACACCTGGCGTCGTCGCGACGACAGTTCCCCCATCACACGCGGCCCGAGCTGCAGCGAGCCTTGCTGCGCCTGCTGGCGCCGTTCGCGCCGCGCCTGCTCGGGTTGAACCAGGATCACCCGACCATTCCGCTGAAGTTTCCCAGCCTGTTCAAGCGGGGCGCGGGCGCGTTCTCGCACGCGATTTCGCTGGCGCCCGTCCAGTCCCAGGAGGTCGAGGTTGGCGACGAGGAGATCGTGGCCGTCTTCGACAATGCCTTGTGGCTGGTGACGGACGGCGGCCAGCTCAAGGCGGCGGTGCTGTTCGAGCAGCACATCCAGACGCGCGTCAGGCAGGTCGCCAGCGTGGAGATCGTCCACCTGCCCAGCGCCGCCGGCAACGACTTCGCCCGGCGCGCCTTCGCCGAACTCGAGCAGGCGGTGCGCGATTCCAGCCTGTATCGAGGCAAGGTGCTTTCGCTGGAGGACAGCGAAGCCTATTCGGGAAAGCCGGGTGGGCTGATGGTGCATCGTCTGCCGCCGGTGGCGCGCGAGGACTTGATCCTGCCCGCCGCGACCATGAAGTTGCTGGAGCGCAATATCTTCGACTTCGCGCACAGTCGCGGCGCCTTGAAGGCGCTGCACCAGTCGCTGCAGAAAGGCATCCTGCTGTACGGCCCGCCCGGCACCGGCAAGACCCACACGATCCGCTACCTCGCCAGCAACCTGCCTGGACATACCACCCTGCTGATCAGCGCCGACCAGGTCACGCAGCTGGACCGCTACATGTCGCTGGCCAGGCTGCTGCAGCCGTGCATGGTGGTGATCGAGGATGTCGACCTGGTCGGGCGCGATCGCGAGGAGATGCGCGGGCCGAAGGAGGAAAGCCTGTTGAATCGCCTGCTCAACGAGATGGACGGCCTGCAGCCCGACGCGGAGATCCTCTTCGTCCTCACCACCAACCGGCCGGAGGCCATCGAGGGCGCGTTGTCGGCGCGGCCGGGGCGGATCGACCAGGCCATCGAGATCGCCCTGCCGGATGCGGAGTGCCGGGCCCGGCTGCTGCGGCTCTATGGGGCCCGGATGCGCGTGCCCGGCGAGGTGATCGACCACGCGGTGAGCCGGACCGAGGGCGTGAGCTCGGCCTTCGTCAAGGAGCTGGTGCGCAGGCTGGCGCAGGAAAGCATCGTGCGCGGCACGCCGGGCGAGGTCCGCATGGCCGATCTCGAAAGCGTGCTGCACGACATGCTGCAGCCGGGCAACGAACTGAGCCAGGCGCTGCTCGGGGCGCGCCCCAGGCAGGCGCCGCGGGAAGTCCGCCACGTCGGCAACCCGTGCTTCTGATCGTTGCGGCCGGCGCCTGATCCTGGCGCGCCGGGGCGAGACCGTCGTGAATCCGGCGTGCCTTCCACACGCCGGATTTTTTGTTTGCCGAGGCGGGTTTGCCTCGACGCATCCGGTGCGTCGAACTGCGTCCGCAATCCGGCGCCTGCGAAATTGAGCCTGAAATATTGGGCTCCAATACTGCGACGCAAGTGAGGCGGCGCTCTGCCTGTTCCGAGTCGAAAGATCGGACGAAATACATCGCAGAACGAATCAATATCGCCTCCCGATATCAATCTCATCGGGGTGGATCCATGAAACGTCAAATCATCTGCTTGATCGCGACCAGCATCGCGGCCTACGCGACCGGGGCCCGGGCGCAGAGCTCGGTGACGCTCTACGGCATCGTCGACACGGGCATCGCCTACATCCACAACAGCGGCGGCCAGGCTTCGCAGTGGCGGCTCAGCTCGAGCAACCTGTCGGGCAACCAGTGGGGCGTGAAGGGCGTCGAGGATCTGGGCGGCGGCATCACGGCCAACTTCCAGCTCGAGAACGGCTTCGATCTCGGATCGGGCCAGTTCGCCAGCAATGGCCGCGAATTCAGCCGCCAGGCCTTCGCCGGCCTGGCGAGCCCGAGCTGGGGCGCGGTGACGCTCGGCCGCCAATACGATCCGATCACGGATCTCCTGCAGCCGCTCACCGCCGACAACTACAGCGGCCTGTTCGCGCCGCCCGGCGACATCGACAACTTCGACGACAGCGTGCGCTTCAACAACGCGGTGAAGTGGACCAGCCCATCGTGGGGCGGCATCGTGGTCGAGGGCATGCTTGCGCTCGGCGGGGTGGCCGGCGCGAGCGGCTCCGGGCAGACCTGGTCGGCCGCGGTGGCCTACAACGGCGCGGCGCTGAGCGTGGCCGGCGGCTTCCTGCATGTCGACAACGGCAATCCCGCGCGTTCGGCGCGCGGCACCACCAGCGCGGACAGCTTCTTCAACAGCGCGGTGAACGCGGCCTACGCCTCGGCGCGCTCGATCAATATCGCGCGCGTCGGCGGCCAGTACGTGTTCGGCGCGCTCACGGCGGGGGCGGCGTTTTCCTACACCAGCTACGGCGCGGACGCGGCCTCGCAGTTCCAGGCCACCCAGCACTTCAGCAACGGCTCGCTGTTCGCGAGCTGGATGATCACGCCGGCCTTCGAACTGGTGGGCGGCTACAACTACACGAAATCCGGCGGCGACTCGTCGGCCACCTACCACCAGGCCAATCTCGGCATCGACTACCTGCTCAGCAAGCGCACCGACCTGTACCTGAGCGCCGCCTACCAGCACGCCAGCGGCAGCAACGGCGCGGGCGCGGCGCAGGCGGTGATCGGCTCGTACGACGTCGATGCCGGCAAGTCCTCGCAGATCCTGGCGGTCGCCGGGATCCGCCACAAGTTCTGAACGCCGCCGGGCAGGCCGCGGGTAAACAGGTAATTCGACAGGATTGACGCGAGGTTTTTGAGCATCCAACATGAAGCTTATACGTATAAGACGAAATAAGCCCAATGCCTGGATCGCGTCGCAATGGAGGCGAGCGTTCGCCACTTTCACTGCCCCGTTCGCCGGATGACGGCCGGAGCGCATGTCGTTGGAGGTTCTCATGGATGATCAGGTATTGCGGTACGCGGCGCGGCGGGACGAAGACCTGCTGGAGCAGTTCGGCTACAAGCAGGAGCTCTCGCGCGGCATGTCGGCGTTCGGTAATTTCGCGATGTCCTTCATGGCCATCGGGCTGTTCTGGGCGCTCGGCGCGAACATGCAGCAGGGCCTGGGCACGGCGGGGGCCTTCGGCATCACCGTGACCTGGCTGATCGGCGGCGGCCTGGCCTATGCCACCGCGGCCTCGCTGGGCGAGATCAGTTCCGCGATCCCGACCGCCGGCGGCCTCTACCACTGGTCCTCGGTGCTGGGCGGGCGCGGCTGGGGCTGGGCCACGGCCTGGATCAACCTGATCAGCTACGTGTTCTCGGTGGGCGGCACGGCGGTGGCCTTCTACCTGCTGTTCAACCAGCTGATCCTGAACGGCATGCTGCACATCGACACCTCGCATTGGGGTTACGCGCAGCAGGTGCTCGGCGTGACGCTGATCGTGGGCGGCTGGGCGGCGCTCAATCACTTCGGCGTGAAGACCCTGGCCTGGTGCGTGATGGTGGGCGCCTACGTGACCTTCGCCGGCGCCGTCGCGCTGGTGGTGGTGATGCTCTGCAACCTGCACCTGGCCAATCTCGCGCATCTGTTCAGCTTCACCAACAACACCGGCGACGCGGGCGGCGGGGTGGTGCCGCATACCGGCAACCTGCTGCTGAGCTTCGGTTACGCGCTGCTGCTGCCGATGTGGATCGTGACCAGCTACGACGCGGCCGCGCACGTATCCGAGGAAACCGTCGACGCGAGCCGCGCGGTGCCCAGGGCGATGCGCAATTCGGTGATCCTCTCGGTGGTGCTGGGCGGCGTGCTGCTGGTGCTGTTCTACCTGGCGATGAACGATCCGGCCGCGATCGCGAAGAAGGGCGGCGACGGTTTCGCGCTGCTGTTCGAGCAGGTCCGGGCGCCGCGCCTGCTGAAGGACGCGATCGTGCTGTCGCTGACGGTGTCCGCCTATATCTGCGGGGCCAGCGCGCTGACCGGCCTGTCTCGCGCGATCTACTCGTTCGCCCGGGACCGCGGCCTGCCGCTCGTCTTCAGCCGCGTGTCGGCGCGCTACGCCACGCCGGTGGTGGGGATCTGGGCCGGCGCGTTCGCCGGGATCGCGGTGACGCTGTATTCCTCGGCCTTCAATGCACTGGTGGCCGGCACCGCGCTGTTCTACCAGCTCGCCTACGGGATGGCGATCGGCGCGGCGATGTTCGCGCGCAACCGGCACTACGGGCCCTATCGCCTGGGCGTGCTGTCCAGGCCGTACGGCGCGGTGGCGATCGTGGGCGGCATCTTCATCATCTGGGTCGGGCTGCAGCCGCCGACCGACATCCTGATCCATTACTTCATCGGCTTCTTCGTGCTGATGGTGCTGGCCTGGTTCGGTTTCGAACGGCGCCGCTTCCCCGGGCCGCCGGTCACCAGCGCGACGCTGCGCGCGGGCGGGGATGCCGGGCAGGTCCACCGGGTCGGCGAGGCCATGCGCGAATCGCGCTGATCCACCCGCCGTCGGGGCCTGGCCGCGACGGCGACAATCCACGGGAGACGAATATCAGATGGTCGACTACATCATCGTGGGCGGCGGCTCGACGGGCTGCGTGATCGCCTCGCGGCTGAGCGAGGACGAGGGCGTGAGCGTGGTCCTGCTCGAGGAGGGCCCGCCCGATCGCAGCCCTTACATCCATATTCCGGGGGCCTATTACAAGACCGCGCAGGGCCCGCTGCTCAAGCGCATTCCCTGGATCCCGACGGACGAGCAGCATCGCGAGGAACCGCCGACCATGGTGCAGGCGAGCGTGCTCGGCGGCGGCAGCTCGGTCAACGCGATGATCTACATCCGCGGCGTGCCGGCCGACTACGACGGCTGGCGCGATGCCGGCGCGACCGGCTGGGCCCATGCCGACGTGCTGCCGTATTTCCTGCGCGCCGAGGACAACGAGCGCTTCTGCAATGCGCAGCACGGCACCGGCGGGCCGCTCGGCGTATCCGACATCGGCCACATCCACCCGCTCAGCAAGGCCTGGCTGCGGGCCTGCCAGCAGGCGGGGCTGCCCTACAACGAGGACTTCAACTCGGGCGACCCGGCCGGCTGCGGGCTCTACCAGATCACCGCGCGCAACGGCCGGCGCAGCAGCGCGGCCAGCGCCTACCTGCGGCCGGCCCGGCATCGCCGCAACCTGAGCGTGCGCACCGGCGTGCGCGTCACGTGGATCATCGTCGAGCAGGGCCGCGCGGTCGGCGTCGGGTTCGTCGAGAACGGGCGGGAGGGCGAGCTGCGCGCGCGGCGCGAGGTGATCGTCAGCGCCGGCGCGCTCAATTCGCCGAAGCTGCTGATGCTGTCGGGCATCGGCCCGGCGCAGGCGCTCGAACGGCACGGCATCGCGGTCCAGGCCGACCTGCCCGGCGTCGGCCGCAACCTGCAGGATCACATCGAGATCTCGCTGGTGTACCAGCTGAAGGGCCCGGACAGCTACGACAAGTACAAGCGGCTGCGCTGGCGGGCGCTGGCCGGGCTGCAATACGCGCTGTTCCGCGGCGGCCCGGCCGCCTCCAACCTGATCGAGGGCGGCGCCTTCTGGTGGGGGCAGCCCGACGAGCCGAGCCCCGACATCCAGTACTTCATGGTGGTGGGCGCGGGGATCGAGGAGGGCGTCAACGGCGTGCCCGGCGGCAACGGCTGCACCGTCAACCTGGGGCAGATCCGCCCGAGGTCGCGCGGCACCGTCGAGCTCGCCAGCGCCGATCCGCTGGAGCCGCCGCGCGTGTCGCCCAGGTACTTCAGCGATCCCTACGATCTCGACGCGGTGGCCGCCGGCTGCCTGAAGGCGATGGAGATCATGGAGCAGCCGGCCATGCGCCGCTACGTCGAGCGGCGCATCGTGCCGTTCGAGTCGGTGCTCGACCGGCAGGAAATCCGCCGCTTCTGCCAGCAGAAAGCCCACGCCGCGCTGCATCCGGCCGGCACCTGCCGGATCGGCGTCGATCCGCTGGCGGTGGTCGATCCCGAGCTGCGGGTGAGGGGCGTGCAGGGCTTGCGGGTGGCCGATGCCTCGGTGATGCCGACCCTGATCTCGGGCAATCCGAACGCGGTCTGCATCATGATCGGCGAGAAGGCCAGCGACCTGATCCGCGGCATCGACGCGCCGGCCCGCCGCGAGGCGGGCACCGGCGAGGCGGCGGCCCGGCGGACGACGCCCGCGGGACGGCGCGTCGTGCCGGCCGCCTGACACGCAAGTTCACCGGGAGCAAACATGGAATGCAGGACGAACGCGCTGATCCTTCACGCGACGGTCGCGAAGGGCGCCAACCTGGTGACCGATCTCGACATCATGAGAGCGGCCGGATTCGACGGCATCGAATTGTCCGGCCGCAAGGTCGAGGACTATCTGGAGGCCGGCCATTCGCGCGCGGAGCTGGCGCGGCTGTGTGCCGGCATCTGCGTGCCGGGGCTGGGCTTCCTGATGGACATCGAGCGACAGGGCGAGGCGGCCGGCGCGCTGTGGCGGCGCGCCGAGGAACTGTTCGAGCTGGCGGTCGCGACCGGCGCGGCCGGGGTGCAGGTGCTCACCGGCCCGGTCGACGTGCGGGCGGTGGCGGAATGGCGGCAGTCCGGCCGGACCTCGCGCTACGCCGGCCTGCTCGGCCTGCCGGAGCAGGAGCAGATCGCCGCCACCGCGCGCAATCTCGCCATGCTGGCCGACATGGCCCGGCAGGCCGGCTTGCTGCTGTACCTGGAGACGCTGTCCTGGACGCCGCTTTGCGGCCTGGACCGCTCGCTCGAGCTGATCGCGCGGGCAGGGCGCGACAACGTGAGGATCGTCGTCGATTATTGGCATTGCTACACGTCGGGCGTGACGCCCGAGGACGTGGCGCGGCTCGACAAGGCCCTGATCCACGGCGTCCACGTCTGCGACTCGCTGCGCTTCGACGGCGGCATTCCCGACGAAGTCGTGCTGCGCGACGTGCCCACCGGCGCCGGCGTGCTCGATCTCGTCGAATGGACCGACGCGGTGAAGGCGACCGGCTACCGGGGATGGTGGAGCTGCGAGCTGTTCTGCCGGCGGCAGCAGCAACAGAACGGGTTTCGCGTGGCGGCGGAATTGAAGGCATTGATGACTCGCCTGATCGAATCGCCGCGCGCGGCGCAGGCAGGCGCCGAGTCCCGGCCGCGATGAGCGGGGCGAGCCTTCGCGGCGGCTGGAATCCTTAGCTGAAATCCTTGGTTGTCCGCATCAAGTCCGGCTCCTAGCATGTGCCGACGACATCGCCGTGCCGCGCGCCCTGGCGCCCGGCACGGTTTCCTGTCGCCTGTTCATTCGAGGGACGAGCCGATGAGTCACGAGCCGGAAACACTGAAATTCGCCTACTGGGTGCCCAACGTCAGCGGCGGCCTGGTGGTCAGCAAGATCGAGCAGCGCACCAGCTGGGATATCGACTACAACCGCAAGCTCGCGCAACTGGCCGAGCGCAACGGCTTCGACTACGCGCTGTCGCAGATCCGCTTCACGGCCGGCTACGGCGCCGAGTACCAGCACGAATCGGTGGCGATCAGCCATGCGCTGCTGGCCGCCACCGAGCGCCTCAAGGTGATCGCCGCGATCCTGCCGGGCCCCTGGCATCCGGCGGTGGTGGCCAAGCAGCTCGCCACCATCGACCAGCTCACCGGCGGGCGCGTCGCGATCAACGTGGTCAGCGGCTGGTTCAAGGGCGAATTCACCGCGATCGGCGAGCCCTGGCTCGAACACGACGAGCGCTATCGCCGCTCCGAGGAATTCATCCGCGCCGTGCGTGGCGTCTGGACCGAGGACAACTTCACGTTCCGCGGTGACTTCTACCGCTTCCACGATTACACGCTCAAGCCCAAGCCGATCCAGCAGCCACATCCGGAGATCTTCCAGGGCGGCAACTCGGCGGCGGCGCGCAGGATGGCCGCCGCCGTCTCCGACTGGTACTTCATGAACGGCAACACGCTCGAGGGCCATCGCGCGCAGATCGAGGAGATCGGCGCGGCGGCGGCCGAGCAGGGGCGCCGCGTGCGCTTCGGGGTGAACGCCTTCGTGATCGCGCGCGATACCGAGGAGGAGGCGCGCGCGGTGCTCGACGAGATCGTCCGGCATGCCGACGTGGAGGCCGTCAACGCCTTCGGCCACGCCGTCAAGCAGGCCGGCAAGGCCGCGCCCGAGGGGCAGGGCATGTGGGCCAACTCGAAGTTCGAGGACCTGGTGCAGTACAACGACGGTTTCCGCACCAACCTGATCGGCACGCCCGAGCAGATCGCCGAGCGCATCGTGGCGCTGAAGTCGATCGGCGTCGACCTGGTGCTGGCCGGCTTCCTGCACTACCACGAGGAGGTCGAATATTTCGGCCAGCGCGTGCTGCCGCTGGTGCGCGAGCTGGAGCGCCGGCGCGAGGCGCAGCCGGCCTGAGCCCGCCGCCGGAAGCGCGGCGGCGGCGCCGATCGCCGGTACCGCCGCCGCGCTTCCCGGTTTGAAACGAAACGATCGTTTCAAACGTCATAATCGTGAAACCAAATCTCAGTGTTAATCAACTGATTAACATAACGAAATGAAGGCCGGCAGAATGCCGGTCGATCGACATAGTTCCCCTCGCGCCCTTCCCTGGCGCCCCGTCGCGTTCCCCGCAATTCCCTTTCTTCGACCAGAAACCACGGCTGGCGTGCCTTCTGGCGTAAAGTGCCGAATTCGGGAAATGGATTTCACATTCCGTTCGCGCGCAATTCGCATAAAACAAGGGTTAGATTTCCTAACACAGCGTAACTCGTTTCAAAAGTATTTTTTTGTAGAGGGCGCTGTGTCATGGAAAATCCAGTACAGTCGCGGTGCTGGCAATCCATAACAATGAATCGCGACGCAAACGGCGCTGTCGCCGGCCTGATCAGGGCGGCCGACGGCGGCTCGGGCGGCGCGGCGCATTGTGACCCGCGTGTGGCCGGTGGCATCGGCCGGCACGGTTCGCGAGGCTGGCTTCGCGAACGAGGTCGGGGCTTCGTGTGTCCGGCTTGTTGCGGCATGCGGATGCTGGCTACCCTTTTTTCATCCGGCGGTTTTGAGAGGAATCGCCGGAGGGAACCCGGATCGGGCGCCGTTCAGATGCGGCCGGCGGGTCCCGAAGCGCCTCGTGAGAGTGGGGCGTGGTGGTGGGCGCATCGATGTCCGGCGCAATAGACCGGCCACGACGGCGTCGAGACCTGTCGCGAGGTCGGCCGTAGCCGTGCGGCACGATCGGTGGAAGCGGGCAGGGGAAGATCGGCAGGACCCGGCGCCGGCAGGTGCCGCCGCGATGCCTTGGTCGATTCATCGATCCGGCGAGGACGCGCCTGGGCTGCACAACAACATATTCCGAGGAACACGAATTGGTCGAGATATTTGGCAAGCTAGGGAAAATCATATCCAGCACCGGTACCGAGCGCTTCACCTCGGATCTGCACGCCTTGCTCGTCGGATCCGTGAAGGTCGCCTCTACCAAGATCACCGCGTGGTCGGTCAACGAGAGCAAGGGCGAAATCGTCGGGGTGCACCTGCTCGGCGCCTTCGCCTCGCATGACCAGGACATCCGCACCACCATCCTCAAGGACGAGCTGGAGCGCGGCATCGCGCGCGATCCGCTGTCGATGAAGATCCTCGCGGCGTCCGACACGCAGCTGATCCACATGAACGCGCCGCGCCACTGCGAGTCGAGCAGCGGTTTCGAGGCCATGCCCTCGTGTCGCTACGACCGCGGCTTCCAGTGCCACCTGGTCTCGCGCAAGGCGAACCGGCGCTACGTGATCTCGCTGTATCGCCCCGACCAGTCCTACGACTTCACCCTGCAGGAAATGTCCTTCCTCAAGAGCTGCGCGGAGATGCTGCTGCCGCTGGTGGAGATGCACGCCTCGCACCGCCGCTACGCGGCCAGCGCGCGCCCGGTGGCCGACGAGCGCGAGTCCAGCGAGAAGACGCGCAACGAATCGCTGCGCAGCGAGTTCGAGCATCGCCTGTCGAGCGCGGCCGTGGTGCTGTCCGACCGCGAGATCGAGGTCTGCGTCGGCCTGCTGACCGGCAGCACCTTCCGCGAGATGGCCGAGACGCTCGGCGTCAAGCACAGCACGGTGGAAACCTATATCAAGCGCGCCGCGACCAAGCTCGGTTTCAAGGGGCGCCACGGGCTGGTCAAGTGGGTGCTCGAGGAAGCCTGAGGCGGGCCGGCGGCGCGATGCAACAGCAAGGCGGGATGGCGGCACGGTAGGACAAGCGGCAGGATGGGCGGCAGGATGGGCGGCGCGAGGGCGGCAGGTGCCGATCGACGCCGCGGGCTCGATGCTCGCGCGCGTCGACGACAACGTTTGCGCGCCTGCGGGCGCGGCGATTCACATCATCGAGAGAGAAGGGCCATGCAGCAGGAATTCGAGGAAACCAGCACGCGCGATGCGCGCGATATCGTCTCGATGCTCTGGTATCGCGCGGACGGCTCGCGCCTGGACGGCGGCCGTCTGGTGCCGACGGTGATCGTCAGCGCCGGGCTGGAAGCCTCGCACGAGGCGGCGCTCGCCGAGCCGGACGCGGTCGAGGCGGGCTGAGGCCGGAGCAAGGGGAAGGGAGGGGAGGGAAGGGCGAGGCAAGGAGTCGGCGCAGCGCCGGCCGGGCGCCGTGACAGGCGGCCGATCGAGTCGAGCGTTGCTTGCCGGGCAACGTTTCGTTCATCTTGTTGCTGTTGTGCATCGGGCGGCTTGCTGGGACGATGTGATCCATCGCGACATCACGAATCGTCCCCACCCGCGCATCGTCCGGCCCGCAGTCGCGCGAGCCCAGCGCACCTGCCAACGGAATTCATCATGCTCCTGCACCTGTCGACCTGGGCCGAAATCGAGGCCTACCTGAAGCGCAGCCGCACCATCGTGGTGCCGATCGGCTCGAACGAGCAGCACGGCCCCACCGGCCTGCTGGGCACCGACTGGCTGTGCCCCGAGATCATCGCCGTCGAGGCGCAGAAGTCGGCCGACATCCTGGTCGCGCCGACCTTCAACATCGGCATGGCGCAGCACCACCTGGGCTTTCCCGGCACCATCTCGCTGCGCCCGAGCACCTTCATCGCGGCGATCTGCGACTGGGTCAATTCGCTGGCCGTGCACGGCTTCGAGAAGATCCTGTTCCTCAACGGCCATGGCGGCAACATCGCCTCGATCGAGGCCGCGTTCTCGGAGATCTACGCGCAGGCCAGCTTCGCGCGCCGGCGCTGCGGTTTCGCGCTGAAGCTGAAGAACTGGTGGGACCTGGAAGGCGTGACCGAGATCGCCAACCGCCAGTTCCCGACCGGCCATGGCGTGCATGCCACGCCCTCCGAGATCGCCGTCACGCAATGGGCGCTGCCGCATACCATCAAGGATGCCGACTACGCGCCCGAGATCGCGCCGATGGGGCCGATCCGCGAGGCGCTCGAGTTCCGCGCGCGCTTCCCCGACGGCCGGATGGGCTCGCATCCGAAGCAGGCCTCGCAGGAAAAGGGCGGTGAGCTGGTGCGCCAGGCCGCGATCGGCCTGGCCGCCGAGGTCGAGGCGTTCAGCGCGGAGGTGGTGCCCGGCTGAGCGGTGATTCGTCGAGCGTGATTCGATGCGGCGCGCGCCACCGGCGAGGTGGCGCGCGCCGTTTTGCATGGCGGGCGCGGCGCGGGCTGCGGGCCTTGCGGATCGGCCGCGCGATGCGATCGCGATGGGTTCGTGACGGGGCGGCAAGCTGCCGGCGAGCAGGCTCGCGGCCCGGTTCGCAATCCGGGCCGAAATCGATCTTGCAATCGATCTCGCAAACGGCTGCGCGAGTCGAATCAGCGCGTGGCCGCGAGGGCGTCGGCCCGCGCGAAGGCCGGCCCGCCCGGACGCACGCGCATGCCGGCACGCAGCCGGCGCCACGGCAGGTCGCCCGGATCGGCCGCCATCGGCCCCGGCGCCTTGGCCACCAGCGTCGCGTGCGCGATCGACTCGAAGTCGGCGCGGAAATGCACCGAGCTCTTCACCACCAGGATCGCGCGCCGCTCGGGATCGATGCCCGCGCAACGAAACTGGTTGCGCTCGAACATCTGCATCTTGGTCGCGCTCACCGCGATCTCCACGCCCTCGATGCGCAGGCAGGCGACCGGGCCCAGCTCGCCGTCCATGCCGTTCATCATCGGCCCGTCGAAGCGAAAGCGGCCGTCGGACAGATGGGCGACCTCGAAGCGGGCTGTCAAAGGAGCATGAGCGGCGGGAGCGTCGCGTCCCTGGCTGCCGCCCAGCGCCAGCTCGATGCTTGCACCCACACCGGCCCGATGCGCGAGCCGCACGGCTTGCGGGTCCCAGATCATGCCCACCGCCGCCTCGCGCGCGCCATTGCGCAGCAGCGCGCGAACCAGTTCCATGGTGTTCGCGTCGCCGCCCGCGCCGGGGTTGTCCTGCGTGTCGGCGATGATCACCGGCCGGGTGGCGCCGACGCTCGCGTGCAGGGCCGCGCGCACCGCCTGGTCGGGGCTCAGGAAATCGACGCGCCAGCTCGACTCGTCGGCGACCAGCGCGCGCGACAGGGCATCGATGCGCCGCTCGATCGGGTCGGCGTCGATGCCGTAGCCCCACAGCATCGGCCCGCATTCGGGAAAGTCGGCGGCCGGGAAGCCGGGCGCGAAGGACAGCGACAGCAGCCGTTCGTCGTCGTGCTCGAGCCGCGCGAGTTCCTGGTAGAGCGCGCGGGCCGGATCGAAGCGCGTGCACATCGCGTTGACGGGAATCAGGAAGGGCAGGCCGCGCGCCACGCAAACCGGCTTCGCGGGCGAGGCGGCCAGGCGCTCCAGCAGGTGCAGCGCGCGTTCGCCGGTCTCGGCCATGTCGACGTGCGGGTAGCTGCGGTAGGCGACCAGCAGGTCGGCGTCGCGCAGCATGCGCGCCGTCACGTTGGCGTGCAGGTCGAGCGAGGCGATGACCGGCACGCCCGCGCCCAGCTCGCGCCGGATCCGCTCCAGCAGTTCGCCCTCGCCGTCGTCGACATGCTCGGCCACCATCGCGCCGTGCAGGTCCAGGTAGATCGCCTCGAAACCGCCGGCGCGCACCGCGTCGAGGATCTCGCCGGCGATGCGCTCGTAGGCCTCGCGCGTGACGTGCGCGGAAGGGCTCGCGCCGGCCCAGATCACCGGCAGCAGCGCGTGGCCGCGCGCCTCGGCGGCGCGGATGAAGCCGCCGGCGGGGATGTTCACCTCGCGCAGCGCCAGCACCTCGGCGCCGCGGCGCAGCGCGGGAAAGCCCTCGCCGCGCACGAAGCTGTCGTAGTCGGCGCGGGTGGGCGCGAAGGTATTGGTCTCGTGCTGGAAACCGGCAATCAGGATCTTCATCGTGGAGTCCGAAGGAAAAGACGGCGCGGCGCCGTGAGGCGCCGCCGGGGAAGCGGATGCGAGCCGGGCCGCGAAGCCGGCGCCCGGTACTCAGCGCGGCGCGGCGCTGAGCCGGTTGGTGGCGAGCAGCACGGCGGCCAGCAACGGGAAGCCGGCCAGCGCGAGCAGGCCCGTGTCGAGGCTGCCGGTGGCGGTCTTGACCCAGCCGATCATGGCCGGGCCCCAGAAGCCGCCGGACAGGCCGATGGTGTTGATCAGCGCGATCACGCCGGCTGCCTCGGCGCCCTTGATGAAGTTCGAGGGAATCGCCCAGAACACCGTGTAGGCCATCCACAGCGCGGCGGTGGCCAGCGTCAGCAGGGCCAGCGCGATCGGCAGTTGCGCGTCGAAGCGCGTCGCCGCGGCCAGCGCCAGGGCCGCCGCGCAGGCCGGCACCACCGCGTGGTAGCGGCGCTCGCCGGTGCGATCCGAGCGGCGCCCGATCCAGGTCATGCCGATCGCGGCGGCCAGGTAGGGAATCGCGCTGTACCAGCCGAGCGTGATCAGGTTGGTGGCGCCGCGCGCCTTGAGCAGGGTGGGCAGCCAGAAGCTGATCGCGTAGATCGCGGCGATCAGGCTGAAGTAGGCGATCGCCAGCCGGTAGATCGCCAGGTCGCGCAAGGCACGCCCGAAGCCGCGTTCGTGCAGGTGGGGCGCGGCGATCTCGGCCTCGATGCGCTGCTTCTCCTCGGCATCGAGCCAGCGCGCGTCGGCGGCGCGATCGGGCAGCACGCGCAGCGTCAGGAGGCCCAGCAGCACGCAGGGCAGGCCTTCCACCAGGAACATCCATTGCCAGCCCGCCAGGCCCAGGCGGCCGTCGAGCGTGGTGATCAGCGCGGCCGACAAGGGGCCGCCCACGATGCCGCCGATCGGCCCGGCCAGGAACACGATGGCGATCGCGCGCCCCATCCGCGAGGGGCCGTACCAGCGCGACAGGTACCAGATCATGCCGGGCGCGAAGCCGGCCTCGAACACGCCGAGCAGGAAGCGCATCGCGTAGAACATCGGCACGTTGCGCACGAACAGCATGCAGGCCGAGGTGATGCCCCACAGGCACAGGATCCGGCTGAAGGTGCGGCGCGCGCCGATCCTCGGCAGCAGCAGGTTGCTGGGCACCTCGAACAGCACGTAGCCGATGAAGAAGATGCCGGCGCCCACCCCGTAGGCGGCATCCGACAGCGCCAGGTCCTGTTGCATCTGCAGCTTCGCGAAACCGACGTTGACGCGGTCCAGGTAGGCGAACAGGTAGCAGAGCAGCAGGAACGGCAGCAGTCGCAGGTTGACCTTCGCATAGAGCGAGGACGCGCGGGCGTCGAGACCGACGCGGGAAACAGTCGACATGGGGATCTCCGGTGGCGTGGCTCGGCTCGGCCTTCACGTTCTGGTGTGCGAATGATGTCCAGCCCAAAAAGCACGAGCAACAGCAACTCGGTTCATGTATCGTTGCCGCCAGGGCAACACTCCCGCCGCCTTCCTTTTCGCCCCCGAGTCGATTCATGCGAGAAATCAACCAGCAGCGCCTGCGCTATTTCCATGAGGTCCTCACCCATGGTTCGATCCGCGGCGCGGCCGACCACCTGAACACCTCGCCCTCGGTGATCACGCGCCAGATCCGCCTGCTCGAGGAGGAGCTCGGCACCACCTTGTTCGAGCGGCTCGCGCGGGGCGTGAAGCCGACCGAGGCGGCGGCCCATCTGCTGGAATTCTGGCGCGGCTATCGCGCTCACCAGGAGAAGCTCGAGGAGCAGTTGCACGCGCTCAAGGGGCTGCACCAGGGGCATGTGCAACTGGTGGTCAGCGAGGGTTTCGTCGACGGCCTGGTCGACGAGGTGCTGGCCGAGTTCCTCGCCGCCTATCCCGGCGTGAGCGTCGAGCTGAACATGCTGCCGGTCGACGACATCCTCGACGCGATCGCCGAGAGCCGCGCGCATATCGGCCTGGCCTACAACCCGCCGCCGCATCCGCTGGTGGTGCATCGCATGACGGTCGCGCAGCCGATCGTGCTGCTGACCCGCCGCGATCATCCGCTCGCGCGGCGCGGCGGGCCGGCCAGCGTCGCCGAGGTGCTGGCGCATCCGCTCGCGCTGATGCCCTCGACCTTCGGCATCGGCCACGCGGCGCGCATGCTGGAGTTCGCCGAGAGCGTGCGGATCCATCCCTCGCTGACGGCCAACTCGCTGACCGCGCTCAAGCGCATCGTCGAGGCCGGCTCGATGGTCGCGCTGATCGGCGAGTTCGCGGTGCAGCGCGAGCTGGCGGCGGGCAAGCTCGCGGTGGTGCCGATCTCGCATCCGCTGTTCCTCGACATCAAGGCGGGCCTGCTGGTGAAGCCGGGCAGGCCGCTGGTGGCCGCCGCCAACGAGCTGCTGGACTGGATCATGCGGCGCATGTCGGTATTCGCCGGGGCGGATGGCGCGCGCGATTGAATGCGCGTCGCCGGTCGTGGCGCAGGCATTAAGCGGGCTAATCCACGCCCAAGAAATCGTCGCTTGAGCGCCGCGCGCGCGCTCGACACAATCGCCGGCCTTCCTCACTGAGCCGGCTTCGCCGCCGGCACGGATCGCCCGGCGCATGTCACGCGAGCACTTCTCCTTCCATCGTTCGCCCGGCGTGCCGGCCGGCTTGCCCGCCTGGCGCTCGCGCCTGGTGGTGCTGCTGCTCACGCTCGGTTTCCTGGCCCTGGTCGCGCGTGCCGTCTGGGTGCAGGTGGCGCATCGCGAGTTCTTCGTCGAGCAGGGGCGGCGGCGCTACGAGCGCACCTTCAGCGCGGTGGCGCTGCGCTCGAAGATCCTCGACCGGCGCGGCAACGTGCTGGCCATCAGCGAACCCGTCGACGATCTGTGGCTCGATCCGCAGGATTTCGCGCGCGCCACGCCCGGGCAGGTCGGCGAGCTGGCCGCCGCGCTGCATCTGTCGCCGGCTTCGGTCGATGCGTTCCGGCGGCGCGGCGGACGCTTCGCGCCGCTGCGGCGCGCGGTGCCGCTGGACGTCGCGCGCCCCTTGCTGGCGAGCGCAATCCCGGGCCTGCACGCGATCGCCGCGCAGAAACGCTACTTCCCGGAAGGCGATGCGCTGGCCCAGGTGATCGGCATCACCGGCCGCGACGGCGCGGGGCTGGAGGGCATCGAGCTGGCCGGCAACGCGGCGCTGCGCGGCCAGGCCGCGAGCCGTACCCTGATCGTCGACCGGCTCGGCCGCGCCGTGACCGAGCCGCGCGATTCGGACCTGCCCGAACCGCAGCCCGACCTGGTGCTGTCGATCGACCGGCAGATCCAGCGGCTCACGCAGGAGGCGCTGGCGCGCGGCGTCGAGCGCACCGCGGCGGCGGCCGGCTGCGCGATCGCCGTGGACGTGGCCAGCGGCGAGATCCTCGCGCTCGCCAACGTGCCGAGCTTCGATCCGAACGATCCTGGCGCGCTGGCGGGCGGGCCGCCGCGCAATCGCGCGCTGACCGACACCTTCGAGCCCGGCTCGACCATCAAGCCGCTGACCGTCTCGCTGGCACTGGCCGATGGATTGATCACGCCCGGCACGCGCTTCGATACCTCGCCCGGCGTGCTGGAATTCCATGGCGCGCGGATTCGCGATACCTCGGACCATGGCGTGATCGACACCGGCCAGGTGATCGCCAAGTCGAGCAATATCGGCATGGTGAAGATCTCGCAACTGCTGAGCGCGCAGGCGATGTGGGACAACTTCCGGCGCTTCGGCCTGGGCGGCGCGCCGCTCGACGGCTTTCCCGGCGTGGTGTCGGGCACGCTGCGCAATCCGCATCGCTGGGGGCCGGTGGAGCAGGCCACCATGTCCTATGGCTACGGCTTGTCGGTGTCGCTCGCGCAACTGGCGCGCGCCTACGTGATCCTGGCCAACGACGGGCGCGCCACGCGCCTGAGCCTGCTGCACGAGACGCCGGCGCTCCGCGATGCGCGGCCGGGCGCGGCGGTGATTCCGGCCGCCGTCGCGGCCCGGGTGCGCGCCATGCTGGAGGAGACGGTCGCGCCGGGCGGCACCGCCACCATGGCGCGCCTGCCCGACTATCGCGTCGGCGCGAAGACGGGCACCGCGCGCAAGAGCGATGGACGGCATGGTTACGCGGCGGGGCAGTATCGCGCGGTGTTCGTCGGCATGGCGCCGATGTCGAGGCCGCGCGTGGTGGTGGCGGTGATGATCGATACGCCGCGCAAGGTCTCGTATTACGGCGGGCCGGTGGCCGGGCCGGTGTTCGCGGCGATCACCGAGGGCGCGCTGCATGTGCTCGGCGTGCCGCCCGATCGCGTGCCCTCGCGACCGGGCGCGCCGGTTTCGTCGCGTTCGTCGCGTTCGTCGCGTTGAAGCGGCGGTTTCGCTTCGCGCGTCGCAGGTGCGCTCAGCGGGCGGCGCGCGAGGGCTCGGGCGATTGCCCCAGGCTCACGCCGAGTTGCCCGATGTCGTGCGCGCGGCGCAGCGCATAGTGTGAGCACTGCTGACGGATCCAGGCGCGGAACGAGCCGACCGACATCGCGCTGTCGGCGCGGCGGATCATCCAGTAGCGCGCCGGCGAGCGGATCGCCACCGGCACCACCGGCACCAGCCGGCCGTCGCGCAGGTCGTCGAGCAGCATCGACACGCGCCCGATCGCGACGCCCTGGTGGTTGAGCGCGGCATTGAAGGCCATGCTGCCGAGATTGAAGCGCGGCCCGTCGATGCGCGGCAGCCAGGCCGGCTTGACCGCTTCCAGCCAGGCCTGCCACTCGGCCGAATCGGAGGAGCCGGTCCAGGCCGCCGCGTCGTGCAGGAAGGCGACCTTGCGGTCGAGCTTGCCGGCGCGCAGCGAGGGATGCCGCTCCAGGTAGGCGGGCGTCGCCACCGGCAGCAGCCATTCGTCGAGCAGGGCATCGGCATGCTCGATGTCGCTGAAATCGTCGACCGAATAGCGGATCGCGATATCGACCCCGGTGGTGTCGTGATCGGGCAGGCCGGCCGCCGTGAACTCGGCCTTCAACTGCACCGGATTGCGCGAGAACTGCAGGTGGAAGTCGGACAGGCGCGGCACCAGCCACAGCATCGCGAACGAGGGGCAGCAGCCCACGCGCACCGGATCGTCGGCGCTGGCGATTCGCACCAGGGTGGTCTCGATCTCGTCGAAGCCGCGGCGCACGCCCTCGAGCAGCATGGTGCCCTCGCGCGTGAGCGACAGGCGGCGGTGTTCGCGCACGAACAGCGCGTAGCCGAGGCGGTTTTCGAGCTGGCGGATCTGCTGGCTCACGGCGCTCTGCGTGAGGCTCAGCACGTCGGCCGCGCGCGTGAAGCTGAGCAGTTGTCCGGCGCAGGCGAAGCAGCGCAGCGCGCCCAGCATCGATGAGTCGAGAATCTTTTGCATTAGTGTGGCTAATCGATCGATAAGCCTGGTTTGTGCCAGGCGAGATCGGTCGATCGTTGAAAATCCCTTGGTGGGCGCGATTCTAGCAAACTCGTAATCGAATCGTCAGGCGGCGCGGGCCGGCATGAATTAGCCGGATTAAGGAACCCGGGTTGACGATCCGCGAGCTCAGGCCGCGTTGCGCGGCGCGAAGCGGCCCGGGCTGCCGGCCTCGTGCACGGCGCGCACCAGCGCCAGGGTGGCCGGCGTGCGCTTGCCGATGAAGGCGTAGAAGCGCACCTGGGGCAGCGCCGGCATGCCTTCGCGACGGCCCAGCGCGCGCAGCCCGGGGCGCAGCTGGCTGCGCGCCACCGGCGCCACCGCGAAGCCCGACAACGCGGCGGACAGGCAGCCGGCCATGCTGCTGCTCTCGAAGGCGAGCCGCCATTCGCGCTCGCTCTCGCCGAGCGCGGTGACGGCCGCGTCGCGATAGATGCAGGGCGCCGCGAAGGCGGCCAGCGGCACGATCGTGTCGGACGAGAAGGGCGCCTGCTCGGCATAGGCCCACACCAGCGGTTCCTCCCAAAGCAGTTCGCCGTCCCGATCGATCGGCCCGCATTGCTTGCCGAACACGATGTCGAGCCGGCCGCGCGCGAGCTGGCGCACCAGGTCCGGCGTGATGCCGACCTTCAACTCGATCGCGGCATCGGGATAACCGCGCTGGAAGGCTTGCAGCACGCCCGGCAGCCAGGTGCCGGCGAAATCCTCCGAGGCGCCCACCCGCAGCCGGCCCTGGATCGACGAGCCCTTGAGCCGCGCGAGCGCCTCGCGTTCCAGGTCGAGGATGTTGCGCGCGTAGCGATGCAGGGTCTCGCCGGCCGGCGTGGCGGCCACGCGGCGCGTGGTGCGCTCCAGCAGGCGCGCGCCGGCGCTGTCCTCGAGCCGCTTGATATGGCCGCTGACGGCCGAGGGCGTCAGCGCCAGCCGCTCGGCGGCCGGCGCGAAGCCGCCCAGTTCGATCACGGCCACGAAGGTGCGCAGCAGGACGATGTCGAGGCTGGCCGATTGAGGGCCGAAAGCGGTGTCCACGGCGAACTCCATTCATCACGAAATGTGCATTATAGGCGTCGATTGATCGTCAATCGATCAAGCGGCCTCGCTAGCATCGGAGCTTTCGATATGCCCATGGAGGCGACATGAAGCCCTGGTCCTCGGTATCCACCGCGACGCTCGAGATTGCCTACCTGGAATGGAACCCGCAAGGCGAGCGCGTCGCGATCCTGGTGCACGGCTGGCCCGACAACGCACGCTCCTGGGAGGGCGTGGCGGCGGCGCTGGCCGCGCGCGGCTATCGCGTGCTGGCGCCCGCGCTGCGGGGTTTCGCGCCGACCCGCTTTCGCGATCCGGCCACGCCGCGCAGCGGGCAACTGGCCGCGCTCGGCCGGGACCTGCTCGATTTCATCGACGCGCTGTCGCTCGCGCGGCCGCTGCTGGTCGGCCACGACTGGGGCGCGCGGGCGGTGGCCAATGCCTGCGGGCTGCGGCCGGGCGTGGCCGAGCAACTGGTGATGCTGTCGGTCGGCTATGGCACCAACGATCCGCGCCAGCCGCTGCCGTTCGAGCAGGCGCGCAACTACTGGTATCACTGGTTCATGGCCACGCCGCGCGGCGAGCAGGCGGTGCGCGAGCAGCGCCGTGCCTTCGCGCGGCAGATGTGGAATACCTGGTCGCCCTCGGATTGGTACGAGGAGGAGGCCTTCGAGGATGCCTGCAGCGCCTTCGAGGGGCCCGACTGGGCCGAGGTGGTGCTGCATTCCTATCGGCATCGCTGGGGCTTCGTGGCGGGCGATGCCGCCTACGACGCCGACGAGGCCTTGCTCGATCCCGCGCCGGTGCTGGCGGTGCCGACCCTGGTGCTGCATGGCGCGATCGACACCTGCAACCATCCCGCCAGTTCGGCCGGCAAGGAACGCTTCTTCACCTCGGCCTATCGACGCGAGCTGCTCGACGGCGTTGGCCATTTTCCGCAACGCGAGGCACCGGGCGAAGTGGCACGGCACATCCTCGCGTTCGTCGACGCTCACTGAGCGAAGCGTTCGTCGCTATCGCACCATCGGGCGCGCCATCGCGGATGGCGCGCCCTTCGCGTTGTCCTCCCACGAATCCGCTCGGCCTTCCGCGCCGGCTTCGGCGTAATGCATTTTCACCGATTCGTTCAAATATTTGCTGCACTTGCGCAGCGCCAATTTCCTGATTCGATTCGATTGTCAATCGACATTTTGTTATGTCCTTGTATTGTTGTCCGGACCGAATCATTCCTCTCGATTGAGCTGCGCGGCCCCGCCTGTAAGCTTCCCGCCCGAGTCGGCGGAATCTTTTTTACGTATCAGATTGCAAAAAGATTGATTTTTGTTTTTTGCTACATTACAAATTATTTCCGCGCGTTACATGCGTGAAATGTTAAACGATTAGTACAACAGATAAGAACATGGGCCGGAGCACTGAGAGTGAATAAAGACAATCATCGAGAGGGGGCGGGCAAGTTCCGCCATGGCGCGCGCTTGCCGATGCTGTTGATGGCGGCCGCGATCGGCTTGACGGCATGCGGCGGCGACGATGGCGTCTCGCCTTCGGCCGCGCGGCAGGTCACGCCCTTGAGCACGGCCACCACGGCGCCCGAGCCGGCGCCGTTCGCGCCGCCGCAGCCGCTGCCCGAGGTGGGCGAGCAGTTCGCCAGCTCGCCCACCGGGCTGCCGTATCCGAAGCTCGCCACGCTGTATCCCGGCCACAACGGGCCGAGCATCAACGACGGCATGATCCTGCCCTGGCTGTCGATGCGCGCGCCGCTCAAGCAGAGCGTGATGGTGCAGACGCCGTTCGACACCGACCAGGACGGCAAGCCCGACCGCATCGCGATCCGCATCGTGCAGCCGGCCGAGGTGGCCGAGGGGCTCAAGACGCCGGTGATCGTGCGGCCCTCGGTGTACTACGCCGATCCGACCTACGCCACCCAGACGCGCGCGCCCTTCCTCGGCGAGGCCGAGTACCTGCGCATGGGCTTCACGGTGATCTATGCCGATTCGATCGGCACCAACCTGTCCGACGGCTGCTGGTCGGTGATGGACCGCACCGAGCGCGAGGCGATGGCCAGCGTGGTGCGCTGGCTGACCGGCGACGCCACCGCGCCCGGCACCGACGCGCAGGGCAAGCCGGTGACGGCGAGCTGGTCGACCGGTCACGTGGCGATGGAGGGCATCTCCTACGGCGGCACGCTGCCGAGCATGGTGGCGGCCACCGGCGTGCCGGGGCTGGAGGCCATCGTGCCGGTGGAGGGCATCAGCAGCGGCTACGACTATTTCCGCTATAACGGCGTGATCGCCGACATCGACAACACCGTCACGCTCGGCAGCTACATGCAGCAGGAGCAGTCGAGCGCGCGCGCCTCGATCTGCGAGCCGGCGCGCCAGGCCGCGGTGAGCGCCTCGGACGACGGCACCTATGCCTACAACGACTTCTGGAAGGCGCGCAACACGGTGTCCCTGGTCGACCGGATCCAGGCGGCCACGCTGATCGCGCAGGGGCAGGCCGACAACAACGTCAAGACCAGGAACTCGGTGCAGCTCTACGACGCGCTGCGCCGTGCCGGCAAGCCGGTGCAGCTCTGGCTGCACAGCCGCGACCACGACGATCCGGCCTGGCAGAAGGAATGGCAGAAGCAGATCCTGATGTGGTATTCGCGCTACCTGTTCGGCGTGAACAACGGCGTGGAGAAGCAGCCTACCTACGTGCGCGAGACGCCGGCCGGCGACATCCCCGTGGGCGCCACCATCAGCCGCGGCGAGGACGACACCAGCGACACGCTGATCGGCCACTGCCACTCGGGCCACAACCCGCGCGACTGCATCCCCACCGGCGAGCTGTTCATCAAGGAAGACGCCTGGCCGAAGACGGTCGACGCCGCCTATTACCTGCACGGCGACGGCCGCGCGGGCGGCCTGCTCACGCCCGACACGGCGGACGGCACGGCGGCGCCCTCGGTGGGCTTCAGCAAGAGCACGGCCGTCAGCTACGAGACCCGGCCGCTGGCGAACGCCACGCGCTACTCGGGCACCATCCGCGTGGCGATGCGCGGGCGCTTCGCGCCGGCGGTCACCAACGTGAAGGCGACGCTGTCGGTGGACGGCCACGACGTCAGCTACGGCTGGGCCAATCCGCGCTTCTACAAGGGCCTGGAGACGCCGCAGAACATCGCGGCCGGCACCGACTACGACTTCGTGCTCGAGCTGATGCCGCGCGACTTCACCGTGCTGCCCGGCAGCAAGGTGAAGCTCAAGCTGCAGGGCTACCAGGGCACGGCGCAGGTCACGCTGGACCTGGCGCACACCACGCTGCAGATGCCGATCGTGCCGCAGGCGCGCGTGGCCGCCGTGATGCGTGCGCAATGAAGCCGACGAGATGACGGCACGACGCCGCCGCGCCGGGCGCGGCCGGCGTCGTGCCAGGAATTGACCCGGCGTCGTTCCGAGACGCGCCGTGAACGCCGGGTCGATATGCAGTGCGAATCAACCAGCCCAATAACATCGATTTGCAGAGTATCAACAGGAGAGTCTTCATGACTGGAAGAACCCCCGCCTGGACGCTATGCGCCTTGCTGGCCGCCATGGCCATGGCCGCCTGCGGCGACGACACGTCCTCGCCCGTCAGCAGCTTCGCCGCGAACCAGGCCGCGCCCGTCGCGAGCCCGGCCGCCGGGCCCGCCGCGGACGAAACCGAGCAGCAGGCCTTCGACCGGCTCGCGCCGGCCGACAAGGTGCTCAACGACCCGAACACCTACACCACCACGCGCAGCGGCACGATCAAGCTGGCCTCGATCAACGAGGACACCTCGGTCAAGCGCCACACCATCGCGATCAACGGCAAGACCGTGCCCTACACGGCGCGCGCCGGCCACCTGGTGGCCTACAAGACCAATGCCCAGGGCAAGACGGCCGAGGCGGCGATCTTCTATACCTCGTACACGCGCGACGGGCTGGGCAAGGAAAACCGCCCGGTCACCTTCCTCTGGAACGGCGGCCCGGGTTCCGCCTCGATCTGGCTGCACATGGGCTCGTGGGGTCCGAAGCGCCTGAAGTCGGATGCGCCCAACATGGCCAACGACACGGTGCAGCCGTCCAGCTTCCCGTTCGAGGACAATGCGATCTCGCTGCTCGACGAATCCGACATCGTGTTCGTCGATCCGCCGGGCACGGGCCTGTCCACGGCCATCTCGCCGCTGCAGAACCGCGATCTGTGGGGCACCGACGCCGACGCGCAGGTGGTGGCCGACTTCATCGTCAGCTATACCAACAAGTTCAACCGCCAGAGCTCGCCGAAGTACCTGTATGGCGAATCCTACGGCGGCATTCGCACGCCGATCGTCGCCAACCTGCTGGAGCAGGCCGGCACCAGCGGCTACGTGCCCGACCCGACCGGCAAGCCGGCCAAGGTGCTGGCGGGCTTCATCCTCAATTCGCCCCTGGTCGACTACAACTCGAATTGCGACATGGAGGACGGCTCGGTCACCTGCGAGGGCTACATCCCGTCCTACGCGATGGCGGCCGACTACTTCAAGAAGTCGACGCAGCGCGGCACGCGCAGCCAGGCGGAGTACCTGGCCGAACTGCGCACGGTGGCGCGCACCACCTTCCAGAATACCTACCGGACCTATTTCACCAACGGCCGGCCGAAATCGACCTGGAACGCCTTCGCGGCCAGCTCGCAAGGGCAGGCGGTGCTGAACCAGTTGTCCAGCTACACCGGCATTTCCGCCTCGACCTGGAAGAGCAGCTTCAACTACACGCCGCCATCGTTCCGCACGGCGCTGGTGCCGGGGTATCAACTGGGCCGCTACGACGCGCGCATGAAGGTGCCGAACGGCAACAGCTTCGCGGCGGACGACTACATCAACGTGGCCTTCCTGAACCAGCTCAAGACCTATTTCCCGGACTTCGTGAACTACCAGAGCAAGTCGGCGTACCAGCCGCTCAACAACGACACGATCGGGATCTGGAAATGGGCGCGGGCGGGCCTGCCGGCCAATACCCTGCCGCAGAGCATCACCGATATCCAGGCCGTGCTGACCGCCAACCCGGATGCCAAGCTGCTGATCCTGCACGGCTACGAGGACATCGCCACGCCGGGCTTCCAGACCGAGCTGGACCTGGAAGGCGTGAACCTTGCGGACCGGGTGCCCGTCAAATGGTTCGAGGGCGGCCACATGATCTACAACACCGAGCAGTCGCGCGCGCCGCTGAAGCAGGCGATCGATGCGTACTACCAATCGTCGGCGCAGGCGGCCGATGGTTCCCTGATGTAAGCATGAGCGAGGACAAGCATGAAAATCATGAAACTGATGGTTGCGGCCCTTGCCGGCGGCTTCGCCCTGGCCAACGTCGCCATGGCTAACGGCTACGACGACCTGCCCAAGCCCCCGCCGCCGCCGGGCGGCTGGGCGCAGCCGGAGAAGCAATCGGAGCGTTCGGTCACGGCCGACGTGGATCGCCAGGTCACCGAACGCTTCACGGCGGCCAACGGCGGCGACGCGAACGGCACGCTGTCGAAGCAGCAGGCCAAGGCGGCGGGCTGGGGCCTGGTCAGCGACCATTTCTCCGAGATCGACCGCGCAGGAAGCGGTTATGTCCGCCTGAACGACGTGCTCGACTTCATGTCGCAACGCAGCCCGCAGCGCGTCATGCGGATGCGCAACGCGGCGAAGGCCGGGGGCAATTCCTGAGCCGAGCCGTCCAGCCCTGAGGCAGGCATGCAGCGGGGCTGATATCCCTGATCGGCCGGCATGGAGATGCCGGCCCTTTCAAGACCACGGCCATGCCGGCCGCGTGTACCGACCCGGCATGGCCGATCTTCGCCGGCATGGATGGACGATGCCGGATCCATCTCCCGTTTTTGATCAAAGCGCCTGAATGAAACCAGCGAGGCCGAATGCAGGGCGGGGCCGTGCTCGCCTGTCGCCGGCGGCCAGGGATCGATGTCGGGCGCGTTCGACGCGATCGAACGACGTGGGGCAGGGCACCAGAAAACCAATGAATGGAGAAAAGGCAATGGATCTCGCTGGAAATCGAGGAACGATCCGCGTGGAGGGCAGCCGTGGCCACGCATGAGAATCGCGCCGGCGCACCCGGCCGCGCATCGCTGCTGCTGTTTCAACTGCTGATCGCCGCCGCGGTGATTCCGCGGCCGGTGGCGGCGCAGACGGCACCCTACCAGGAGCCCGGCAGGCTCGGCGACCCCGCCAGTTGGCGCACGCCGGAATTCGCCAGGGAATGGGGGCTCGGCGCGATGCACGCCGAATACGCCTATGCGGCCGGCTTCACCGGCAGGAACATCGCGATCGGCGTGCTCGATTCCGGTTATTACGCGCAGCATCCCGAACTATCCCCCAACCGCTACATTCCGGTCACCTCGGACGGCATCCCGGGCGTGCTGAATCCGAACAACAACAATCACGGCACGCTGGTCAGCGGCGTGATCGCGGGTGCGCGCGACGGCACCGGCATGCATGGCGTGGCGCCAGACGCGACGGTCTACGAAGGCAATACCAATGCCACCGACGGCTTCCTGTTCGGCGTATCCGATCCGAAATTCCCCGGCTCGGACGCGAAGTATTTCTCCGATGTCTACGATGCGATCGCAGCCAAGGGCGTGCGCATCATCAGCAACAGCTGGGGCTCGCAGCCGAGCGACGAGAACTACAGCACGCTCGCCAGGCTGACCGATGCCTACAAGCTGCACGAGGCGGTGCGCACGCGCACCGGGCAGCGCACCTGGCTCGACGCGGCCGCGAAGGTGTCGCGCGAGGGCGTAGTCAACAACTTCAGCTCGGGCAACACCGGCTACGACAACGCCAGCCTGCGTGGCTCCTACGCCTATTTCCACCCGGAGCTGGAAGGGCACTGGATGACCACCACCGGCTACGACGAGCAGGTCGGCCAGGTCTACAACAAGTGCGGGATCGCGAAATGGTGGTGCGTGATGGCGCCGACCGGCGTGCCGTCCACCTCGTATTCCGGCACCTCGGCGGCGCCCACCGGCGCGACCTACGCGAACTTCAACGGCACCTCGGCGGCCGCGCCGCACGCGTCGGCGGCGCTCGCGCTGATCATGGAGCGGTTCCCCTACATGAGCAGCGAGCAGGCGCTGTCGGTGATGTTCACCACCGCGCAGAACATGGAGCCGGACCCGAGCCGGCCCGACTACACCAGCAACAACAGCCTGTTCCAGGCGGTCCATCCCGCGAAGCCGGGCAGCAGCGGCGTGCCGAACGGGTTTGGCGGCTGGGGCCTGGTCGACCTGAAGAAGGCCATGAACGGGCCGGGGCAGTTGCTCGGCACCTTCCGCGCGGCGCTGCCTTCGGGCACCGCCGACGTCTGGTCGAACGACATCTCCGATGTCGCGCTGGCGGCGCGCAAGATCGAGGACGATGCCGAGCATCGCGCCTGGCTCGACACGCTGCAGTCCAGGGGCTGGCAGCAGGGCCTGCCGGCGGGGGCGAGCGACGGCGACAAGGTCGACTACGCGACCGGCGTGGCGCGCGAGGCGGCCCGCCAGGCGCGCGAATACCAGGGCAGCCTGGTGAAGTCGGGCGCCGGCACGCTCACGCTGGCGGGCGCGAATACCTATCGCGGGCTGACCACGGTCGATGGCGGCGAGTTGCGGATCGACGGCTCGATTGCCTCGGGCGCGGTGGTCAACACGGCCGGGCGGCTCACCGTGAACGGCCGCGCGGCCGACATCGCGGTGAACGGCGGGCTGGCGACCATCGCCGGCACCAGCGCGGCGCTCGCGATCGACCAGGGCGGCACCGCGGCGGTGACCGGCACCGGCAGCACCGGCGAGGTGCGGCTCGCCAACGGCTTCGCCTCGCTGGGCGGCAACAGCGGCAAGGTGAGCGTGCAGGCGCTCGGCGTGGCGGCGATCACGGGCCGCACCGGCGACGTGGCGGTGGACGGCGGGCGCGCCTCGCTCGACGGCAGCAGCGGCGACGTCACGGTCGGCAACGGTGGCCTGGTGAACGGCAATGGCGCGATGCGCTCGCTGAACGCGACGGCCGGCGGCACGGTGGCGCCGGGGCACTCGGTCGGTAGCTTGTCGGTGGCGGGCGACCTGAGCCTGGCGAGCGGCTCGACCTACGCGGTGGAGTTGTCGCCGAGCGGCGCGAGCGACCGGATCGACGTGGGCGGCAAGGCCAGCCTGGCGGGCGGGGCGCTGAGCCTGGCGCTCGAGAACACGCCGCCGCCGCTGAGCGGGGAGCAGTCGCGCTCGGTGCTGGGGCGCAGCTTCGTGATCCTGAATGCGGCGGGCGGCGTCGATGGGCAGTTCGCTTCGCCCGGTGCCTATCTGTTCGTGTCGCCGTCGCTGGCCTATGGGCCGACCAGCATCAGCCTGACCGTGAATCGCAACGCCGCGCGCTTCGCCAGCGTCGCGAACACCGACAACGAGCGCAGCGTGGCGAACGCACTGGAAACCGTCGATCCGGGCAGCGCGGTCTACAACAGCGTGCTGTTCGCGACCGCCGCGCAGGCGCCGCAAGCCACGCTTTCGCAGTTGACCGGCGAGATCTACCCGGCCGCCTACGCCACGCTGATCAACGAAAGCCGGCAGGTGCGCGATGCCGTGCTCGATCGGCTGGCCGGTACCGGCGGTGGCAATGCCGGCAGCGGCGACGCGGCGGCCGCGCGACCCGGCGTCTGGGCCCGGCTGCTGGGCTCCTGGGGCAGCGCGCGCGGCGACGGCGTGAACGGCTACACCAGTTCTACCGGCGGCTTCCTGGCGGGCGCGGACGCGGCCGTGCGCGACGCGCTGCGGGTGGGCGGCATCGCCGGCTACACGCACAGCGGCATCAGCCTGCGCGACCAGCCGTCCTCGGCCTCGTTCGACAGCTTCCATCTCGGCGCCTACGCGGCATGGCAACCGGGCGCGCTCGGGCTGCGCGCGGGAGCGGTGCACGCCTGGCATCGCGGCGGCGTCGATCGGGCGGTTCGCTATGGCACCGCCGCCGAGTCGGAAACCGGCACGCTGAATGCGGAGACGAGCCAGGTGTTCGGCGAGGCGGCCTACCGGCTCGGCCTGGGCTCGGCGCTCGAGCTCGAGCCCTTCGGCCGGCTCGCCTACCTCCACCTGAGCAACCACGGCGCGACCGAGTCGGGCGGCGCGGCGGCCTTGCGGGTGCAGGAGGGCAACAACGACGTGTCGTTCTCGACGCTGGGCTTGCGCGGCACCACGCAGTTCGCGCTGGGTTCGTCGATGCAACTGACGCTGCAGGGCAGCGTGGGCTGGCAGCATGCCTTGACGAGCGGCCGACCGGTGGCGACACTCGCCTTCGCCTCGGGCAGCGACGGCTTCACGGTCGCCAGCGTACCGGTGGCGAAGGATGCGGCGGTGCTGAGCGTGGATGCCGGTTTCGCGTTCGGCAAGGCCGGCCGCGCCAGCCTCGGCTACTCGGGCTCGCTGGCCAGCCGCCAGGCCGATCACGCGGTGCGGGGCAGCCTGGGCTGGAAGTTCTGATCGCGGATTCGCCTCGGGCGAACCCATCAAGCCGCGGACGCCTTCGGGCGTCCGCTTTCCCATCATCGACGGAGTGGCGATGACTCTCGACACGCGGCCGGGCGCGAGCGGCGCCTGGCAGGACATCACGATCATCGACGACCTGCTGCCCGGCGACGAGCAGGCCGCGATTCACCGCCTGCTCGCGCAAGGCACCTGGCAGCACGGCTGGCGTTCGCACAACGGCGCCGGCGCGCAGGCGTTCTGGAATCGCCATTTCGCCGGCTCGCAGGATCCGGCGCGGCTGGACGGGCGCCACGACGCGAGCGAGGAACTGGCCGCGCGCGAGCCGCTGCTGGATGCCTGCTGGCAGCGGATCGCGCGCGGCTATCTACGGGGTCACGCGCTGCAGAGCTGCTACGCGAATGGCCTGCCCTACGGCACCGACGGTTCGGTGCACACCGATTCGCTGGCGATCGGCGCCTGCACCGCCGTGTATTACCCGCACCAGCACTGGGACCCTGACTGGGGCGGCGAGACGATCCTGTTCAACAAGGACCGCAGCGACATCCTCGCGGCGGTCTACCCGAAGCCGAACCGGCTGCTGGTGTTTCCGGGCTTTCTCTACCACGTCGCGCGCGGCGTGTCGCGCGCCTGCCCGACGATGCGCATCACGCTGATGTTCAAGACGCAGATGCGCATGTGAGGCCGCGCAGCGAGCCGCTGCGCTTTCCATCTACACCTGCCACGAAGCCGCGCGACCCGCCTGCTTGCCGTAACGCGCACGTGCCGCGCGCACCGTCTCGCGCTCGACTTCGCCCTGTTCGGCCAGCGCGTGCAGCGCCGCCAGCACGATCGAGGCGCGATCCACCTCGAAGAACTCGCGCAGCGCCTGGCGCGTGTCGCTGCGCCCGAAGCCGTCGGTGCCGAGCGTCACATACGGCGCCGGCACCCAGGCGCGGATCAGCTCGGGCAGGGCGCGGGCGTAGTCGGTCGCGGCGATCACCGGCCCTTGCGCGCCTTGCAGCGCACGGCGCACCGCCGGTTCCGCCAGGGCATCTCCATCCGCATCCATTTCCGCCCCAAGCCGCTGCGCGCGCTCGATCGCGATCGCGTCGCGATGCAGCTCGGTGAAGCTGGTCACGCTCCACACCTGCGCCTCGATCCCCCAGTCGTCCTGCAGCATCGCGGCCGCGGCCAGCACCTCGGTCATGATCGCGCCGGCACCCAGCAACTGCACCCGCGCCAAGCCATGCCGTTGCGGATGCAACGAATAGATGCCGCGCAGGATGCCCTCGCGCACCGCCTCGCCGGCCGGCATCGAGGGCTGGGCGTAGTTCTCGTTGGTCACGGTCAGGTAATGGAACACGTCGCGCTGCTGCTCGCCCATCTCGCGCATGCCGTGCTCGACGATCACCGCCACCTCGTAGGCGAAGGCCGGGTCCCAGGCACGGCAGTTCGGGATCGCCGAGGCGGCCAGGTGGCTGGTGCCGTCCTGGTGCTGCAGGCCCTCGCCGCCGAGCGTGGTCTTGCCCGAGGTGGCGCCGATCAGGAAGCCGCGGGCGCGCTGGTCGGCGGCGGCCCAGATCAGGTCGCCGACGCGCTGGAAGCCGAACATCGAGTAGTAGATGTAGAACGGCAGCATCGGCAGGTCGTGCACGCTGTACGAGGTGGCGGCGGCGATCCACGAGGAGATCGCGCCGGCCTCGGAGATGCCTTCCTCGAGGATCTGCCCGCTGGTCGATTCGCGGTAGTAGAGCATCGAGCCGAGGTCCTCGGGCTCGTAGCGTTGCCCCAGCGGCGAATAGATGCCGACCTGGCGGAACAGGTTGGCCATGCCGAAGGTGCGTGCCTCGTCGGCCACCACCGGCACGATCCGCTCGCCGATCTCCGGCGCCTTGAGCAGGCCGCCCAGCATGCGCACGATCGCCATGGTGGTCGACATCTCCTTGCCCTCGGCCTCCAGCGCGAACTGCCCCCAGCCGGCCATCGGCGGCACCGCCAGCGGCCGGCTCGCGGCGCGGCGGCGACGCGGCAGGTAGCCGCCGAGCGCCTGGCGGCGCGCGTGCAGGTAGCGCATCTCGGGGCTGTCGGTGGCCGGGCGGTAGAACTTCACCTCGGCCACCTCGGCATCGCTGAGCGGCAGCGCGAAGCGGTCGCGGAAGGCCTTCAGGTCGTCCAGGTCGAGCTTCTTCTGCTGGTGCGTGGTCATGCGGCCCTGGCCGATCGCGCCCATGCCGAAACCCTTCATGGTCTTGGCCAGGATCACGGTGGGCTGGCCGCGATGCGCGAGCGCCCTGGCATAGGCCGCGTGCAGCTTGCGCACGTCGTGGCCGCCGCGGCGCAGGCGGTCGATGTCGTCGTTGCTGAGGTGGGCCGCCAGCGCGGCCAGTTGCGGGTTCTGCTGGAAGAAGTGCTCGCGGTTGTAGGCGCCGTCGTTGGCCGAGAAGGTCTGGAACTGGCCGTCCACGGTGTTGGCGAAGGCGCGCAGCAGGGCGCCGTCGCGATCGCGCGCGAACAGCGCGTCCCAGTCCGAGCCCCACAGCACCTTGATCACGTTCCAGCCGGCGCCGGCGAACAGCGTCTCCAGCTCGTCCACCACGCGGCCGTTGCCGCGCACCGGGCCGTCCAGGCGCTGCAGGTTGCAGTTGATCACGAACACCAGGTTGTCGAGCTGCTCGCGAGCGGCCAGCGACAGCGCGCCGATCGATTCGGGCTCGTCCATCTCGCCGTCGCCGAAGAAGCCCCACACCGTGCGTCCCGCCGTGCCGAGCAGCTTGCGATGCTCGAGGTAGCGCATGAAGCGCGCCTGGTAGATCGAGTTGATCGGCCCGATCCCCATCGAGCCGGTGGGGAACTGCCAGAAGTCGGGCATCAACCACGGATGCGGATAGGAACAGAGCCCGGGCCCGGCGATCTCGCGGCGGTAGTGGTCGAGATGCGCCTCCTCCAGGAAGCCCTCCAGGTAGGCGCGCGCATACACGCCCGGCGCCGAATGCGGCTGGAAATAGACCAGGTCGGCGTCGCGCTCTGCATCGGCGGCGCGGAAGAAGTGGTTGAAGCCGACCTCGAACAGGTCGGCGGCCGAGGCGTAGCTGGCGATATGGCCGCCCAGCTCGCCATAGGCGCGGTTGGCGCGCACCACCATGGCCAGCGCGTTCCAGCGCAGCGCGGCGGCCAGCCTGGCCTCGATCTCCAGGTCGCCCGGGTAGGGCGGCTGGGCGTCGAGCGCGATGCTGTTGGCATAGGGCGTGGCGCGCACGCGCCCGGTGGCCAGCCCTTGCGACGAGGCGTGCAGGGCGAGCTGGTCGAGCAGGTAGCGCGCGCGCTCGGGGCCGGCGTGCTCGACCACGCCGTCGAGCGCGGCCAGCCATTCCCCGGTTTCGCCGGGGTCCTCGTCGATCGGGTCGAGGGGCAGGGCGAGGATCGACGGCACGCCGTTCGACAGGTCGGTCATGATGCGGCTCCGGGCAGGAGAAAGCAGGTGGGGCCGCGAGTTCGGAAGCAGCGGCGATTCGACTAGCGTACTGAGCCCGTTGCGGAATGTGTGTCTGAATTGCATTGCGTTTCGGCCGGGAATCAGTATAAATATTCCGCCGATCCTGCCTTTTCTGGAATTGTTACATTCATGCCCAGTGACTCGACCCGGCTCGACCGCACCGACATCGCGATCCTCAACCAACTGCAGCAGAACGCGCGCATCACCAACGCCGAACTGGCGCGCGCGGTGAACCTGTCGCCCACGCCCTGCTTCAACCGCGTCAAGGCGCTGGAGAAGCTCGGGCTGATCAAGCAGCAGGTGACCCTGCTCGATCCCGATCCGCTGGGCCTGAAGATCAACGTGTTCATCCAGGTCAGCCTGGAGAAGCAGCAGGAGGACGCGCTGCGCCGCTTCGAGGCGGCCATCGACAAGCGGCCCGAGGTGATGGAGTGCTACCTGATGTCGGGCGACGCCGATTACCTGCTGCGCGTGCTGGTGCCGAGCATGCACGGGCTGGAGCGCTTCATCATGGACCAGCTGACCACCATTCCGGGTGTGTCGAACATCCGCTCGAGCTTCGCGCTCAAGCAGGTGCGCTACCGCACCGCCTTGCCGCTGCCGGCGGCGGGGCTGACGCTGAGCCGCGAGGAAGAGGATACGCACGACGAGGATTAATGCGTGGCCCGGGCGCTGCGGCTTTCCGCCGGTGCCTTCCCGGGCTTGCACGAGCCGTCTCGGCGGATATCGCCGTGCCTTGTTCGCATTAGTGAGCCTAATGTTTCGGGTAGAAATGCTCGTTTGTCGGGCCGGCCCCGCGCGCGCAGAATGCCCGGCCAAGGAGGAATGGTCATGGACACCATCGAAATCAAGGGCACCCGCTTCCCGCGCTTCGCGCTGCTCGCCGCCGTCACGCCGATCCAGCGGCTCACGCGGCTGGAAGCCGAACTCGGCGAGCGCCTGAACGGCGTGCAGCTTTATGCGAAGCGCGACGACCACGTCGCGCTCGGCGGCGGCGGCAACAAGCTGCGCAAGCTCGAACTGCACCTGGGGCAGGCGCTGGCCGAGGGCGTCGACACGCTGATCACGGTCGGCGGGATCCAGTCGAATCACGCGCGGCAGACCGCGGCGGCCGCGGCGCTGGCCGGGCTGCGTTGCGAACTGGTGCTGGCGCGCATGGTGCCCCGCGAGGGCGTCGACTACGAGCGCAACGGCAACGTGCTGCTCGACGAACTGTTCGGCGCGACCGTCCAGGTCGCGCCGGCGGGCACGTCGGCGTTCGATCTGGCCCAGGCGCGCGCCGAGGAATTGCGCCGCGCCGGCCGCAAGGTGCTGGTGATTCCCTCGGGCGGCTCCACCGGTCTGGGCGCGCTCGGTTATGCCGCCTGCGCCGCCGAGATCGACGCGCAGGCGCGCGAGCTCGGCATCGAGTTCGCCTGCGTGGCCTGCCCGAACGGCAGCGCCGGCACGCATGCGGGGCTGGTGGCGGGCTTCCACGCGCTGGGCCGCGACCCTGGCCTGGTGCGCGCCTACGGCGTGCTGGCGCCGGCCGACGAGGCCGCCGCGATGACCGTGAAGCTGGTCGACGAAGCCTGCGCGCTGCTCGGCATCGCGCCGCCGCCGGCCGGCACGATCGGCGTGGAGGGCGCGCATCGCGGCGAGGGTTACGGCATTCCCACCGAGGGCATGCTGGCGGCCGTGCGCCTGATGGCGCGCAGCCAGGGGCTGCTGCTCGACCCCGTGTACAGCGGCAAGGCCTTCGCCGGGCTGCTGGCCGACATCGGGGCGGGACGCTTCCGGCGCGGCGACAAGCTGCTGTTCCTGATGACGGGCGGCGCGCCGGCGCTGTATGCCTACCGCGGCATCTTCGAGGAGGCGCGCGGCCAGGCCTGAGCCCCGGCCGGCCTGCTCCAGGGCCGGCTTCATTAACCGGGCTAATGCGGCGAGAAGAAATCCTCGCTTGAGCCCCGCGCGACGCGCCGACAGAATCTGCCCTGGCGCGTCGACGCGACTTCATGCGGCGCGCCGGCGCCCGGCGCGCGCGGCACGGCCGACGCGCCGCGCGTGTCCCGGCGCGGGGCG
>NZ_VWWC01000054.1:0-38992 GCF_011753175.1 Burkholderia sp. Cy-637
TGCCCGCGTGGTGGGCGGCGGGGTCCAGCCGCGTGGCTCCTCGCGGCGTGGCTCGCGCCGCGCATCGCGCGCCGTGTCGCGCTTCGGATCGGGCCGCCACAGCGTCGGCCGCGCGAAGCGCCCGTTGCGCTTGGGCGCCATCGAGTTGATGGTGTTCGCCGTCGAGGGCTGCACGTCGCCGGCGCGCCGCACGCGGCGGTCCTCGTCGCGGTGCAGGGCGCTGCGCGGCAGGTCGGCCACCGAGCGCGGCTCGTCCTCGTCGCGCCGCGAGCCGCGGCCCAGGCGGAACCCGAAGGAGGCGTCGAGCCAGTCGTTGGTGGTGTGCCAGTCGAGCCCGAACAGCCAGGGCAGGCCGGCCACCAGCAACACCACCATCACCAGCGGCGTGCCGATATGGCCGAACACGTGCTCGAAGCCGGTGGCGAGCAACTGGCCGAAGCGGTCGGTGCCGGCGTCGCCGGGCAGGGCGGTGGCGAGCGTGCAGCTCGCGACGAACACGCTCGCGAAGCCGAGCCACAGACGGATCGAGCCGCCCTTGGCGCCACCCGGCAGCATGCCCTTGACGAGCCGCCAGACGAGGGGAATGAACCAGACGGCCGAAATACCGAACCAGCCGAAAACTACCGTATGCATACCTGGAAACGTGGGATCACGAGGACGGGCGCCGCGCGCGGCCCGTCGGGTTTGAGCGTCCGGTGCATCCGGCCCGCGCGCGCGGGCCGCGAGCCGGAAGGATCTTGTGTCTTCCTGTTGTATTACCTGCCGCCGAGGCGCGCCGTGCCGCCGCGCGTCTCGACAGGATCACGGGGTGTCGCGACGGGAGAATGTCAGTGTCGCGCCATCCTGCGTGACCAGATAGAGCTGTTGCGGCGCCTGCATCTGCAGGCCGGCCTTGGTGACGTGCGCGAGCGCGTCGAGATACGGCGCCTCCAGCTTGCCGCCGGCGCTGTTCGGGCAGGCCATGCGCGTGCCGGCCAGCGGCCCGAAGCTGAGCAGCCCGTTCTTCACGGCATAGGTGCCGCCGAAGCGGTTGCAGCCCGAGAAGCCCGAGGCGCGGCGCACGCCGTCGGCGGTCGACAGCGTCAGCGTCGGCACGGCCGGCTGGCCGTTCGCGCCCTGATCCTGCGGCGGCAGTTCGCGCTGCGTGCCGTCGGCATTGCGCCAGCTCGCCAACTGCCAGCTGGTGTCGTCGATCAACTGGATCGCGGCGGGGTTGAACGGATCGGAGGGCGGGGCGGAGGAATCGGGGTGGGTCGGGATCGCGCAGGCGGCCAGCGCGGCCAGCGAGATCGCGGCCAGCGGCGCGCGCAGCGAACGGACGAAGCTGGGGCGCGTGCGCGCGGCCGCGGAAGGTTTATGCATGGCCTCGTTCCTCGAATTCATGGTGATGCTGGCAAAGGCGTAAGAGTAACGCAGTCGGAGCGCGCGAGGCGAGCCGACCATCGGCGGCGCGAAACGTTCTGTCGCCGGTTGCGTCGTCGCCTGCAGGCCGGTTCGCGCCGAAGCTGCGTGTTAACATCGCGCCTTGGTCGTATCCACGTCTTCACCCCAATCTTTTCAGCGGGAAATCTCATGCAGATCGGTCAGCGGCTCGGTACGCCGCTCTCGCCCTCCGCCACGCGCGTCATGCTGCTGGGCGCCGGCGAACTCGGCAAGGAAGTCATCATCGCGTTGCAGCGCCTTGGCGTCGAAGTGATCGCCGTCGATCGCTACGCGAACGCGCCCGGCCACCAGGTCGCGCATCGCGCGCACGTGATCGACATGACCGACGCGGCCGCGCTGCGCGCGCTGGTCGAGGCCGAGCAGCCGCACCTGATCGTGCCCGAGATCGAGGCGATCGCCACCGACGCGCTGGCCGCGATCGAGTCCGAGCGCCTCGCCGAGGTGATCCCGACCGCGCGCGCCACCCAGCTCACCATGAACCGCGAGGGCATCCGCCGCCTGGCGGCCGAGGAGCTCGGCCTGCCGACCTCGCCCTACGCGTTCGCGCAATCCATCGAGGAATTCCGCGCCGCGGTGGCCTCGATCGGTTTCCCCTGCGTGGTCAAGCCGGTGATGTCGTCCTCGGGCAAGGGGCAGTCGGTGCTGCGCGGCGAGGCCGATGTCGAGCCGGCCTGGCAGCATGCGATGGCGGGCGGGCGCGTGAACCACGGCCGCGTGATCGTCGAGGGTTTCATCGATTTCGACTACGAGATCACCCAGCTCACGGTGCGCGCGATCGACCCGGCCAGCAAGGAAACCCGGACCTATTTCTGCGACCCGGTCGGCCACCTGCAGGTCGCCGGCGACTACGTGGAATCCTGGCAGCCGCAGCCGATGAGCGCGATTGCCCGGGAACGTTCGCGCGAGATTGCACACCAAGTGACGACGGCCCTGGGCGGCCGCGGCCTGTTCGGCGTCGAGCTGTTCGTGCGCGGCGACGAAGTCTGGTTCTCCGAGGTCAGCCCGCGTCCGCACGACACGGGGCTGGTGACGCTGGCCTCGCAGCGGCAGTCGGAGTTCGAGCTGCATGCGCGTGCCATCCTCGGCCTGCCGGTCGATCCGGCCCTCACGTCGCCGGCCGCCTCGGCGGTGATCTACGGCGGCCTGGACGAGGCCGGCATCGCCTTCGAGGGCGTGGCCGAGGCGCTGGCCGTGCCGGGCGTCGACCTGCGCCTGTTCGGCAAGCCCGAGAGCTTCACCAAGCGTCGCATGGGCGTGGCGGTGGCGATCGGCGCCGATGTCGACGAGGCGCGCGAGCGCGCCAAGCGGGCCGCCGCGGCGGTCCGGCCCGTGTCCGCACGCTGAGGCGGCACGGCCGGGCTGGGGCGGGGCAGGTGCCGGCCCACCTGGGTGGAAGCGGGTCGTGCGTGTTTTTCCGGGCCGGGAAGGCGTGCATCGATCCGGCCCGATTTCGCGCAAACCGTATCGAAGGCCGCGGCAGCCAAACGCTGCGGCCGAGGAGTCTCGAGATGAAATGGGTACTTATCGCGACGCTGTGCCTGGCGGTGTCGGGCTGCGGCCTGGCCGCGGCGCCGTGCCGGGTCGCGTCGGCCGGCCTCAAGATCGTGCCCGTGGTCGGCCATGTGGCGGCCGCGCCGACCGATGCCTGTGCCGGCGTGATCGATCCCTGATCGAGTTGGCCAGGCATGGCAGCGCCCGGGCAGGGGCAAGGAGCACGCGCATGAAGCGCATCATTTTCGCCGCGGGCCTGCTGGTCGGCCTCGCGGGCATATCGGCGGCCCAGGCCGCGCAGCGACCGTCGAGGAAATCGATACCGACGCGCGCAGCTTCACCCGCTACCAGTGCGCGAACCAGGCGCGGCCGGTGCGGGTCGCCTACTGGCTGGCCCGCAACGGCCAGAGTTTCGCGCTGGTGCCGGTGAACGGCCAGCCGATGCTGTTCGTCGACACGCTGTCGGCCTCGGGCGCGCGCTACCAGGCTGGCCGCTACACCTGGTGGACCAAGGGGCCGGCCGCCACGCTGAGCGACGAGATCGCCGGCAGCTCGGCGGCGCCGCTGCTGGCGGACTGCCAGGAGATCCAGGGCCGCCGCAAGCGTCCCTGAGGCGTCGACGGGCGCCGTCACGGGCCAGTGCTACAATACCGCCCTTTCCGTCGGCGTTCGGCCGCACGGGGCGGCGCGCCGGGTTCGACCCGGCGCCGTGGCGGCGTCGCGCGGCGCGTCGCAGCAGTTCCGTCATTCATTCCACCGTGTTGTTCGTGCGGCCACCGGCAATCGGCCCGGCCACACCCGAATTCCCGCCGCGCCATTTGAGCGAAACGCCAACCATGTCCGATTCAGCAGCCACGTCCGTCGACGCAACTTTCGATCAGTTCGGCCTCGCGCCCGACATTCTGAAGGCCATTGCGGAGCAGGGCTATACGACGCCGACGCCGATCCAGGCCAAGGCGATTCCGGTCGTGCTGTCCGGGCGCGACGTGATGGGCGCCGCGCAGACGGGCACCGGCAAGACCGCCAGCTTCTCGCTGCCGATCATCCAGCGCCTGTTGCCGCAGGCCAGCAGCAGCGCCTCGCCGGCGCGCCACCCGGTGCGCGCGCTGATCCTCACGCCGACGCGCGAGCTGGCCGACCAGGTGGCCGCCAACGTGCATTCCTACGCGAAGCACACGGCGCTGCGCAGCGCGGTGGTGTTCGGCGGCGTCGACATGAACCCGCAGATGGCCGAGCTGCGACGCGGCGTCGAGATCCTGATCGCCACGCCGGGCCGTCTGCTCGACCACGTGCAGCAGAAGACGGCCAACCTCGGCCAGGTGCAGATGCTGGTGCTCGACGAGGCCGACCGCATGCTCGACATGGGCTTCCTGCCCGACCTGCAGCGGATCCTGAACCTGCTGCCCAAGCAGCGCCAGACCCTGCTGTTCTCGGCCACCTTCTCGCCCGAGATCAAGAAGCTGGCCTCGACCTACCTGAGCAACCCGCAGACCATCGAGGTGGCGCGCAGCAATGCGACGGCCACCAATGTCACGCAGGTGGTCTACGAGATCGCCGAGGGCGACAAGCAGGCCGCGGTGGTCAAGCTGATCCGTGATCGCTCGCTCAAGCAGGTGATCGTGTTCTGCAACAGCAAGATCGGCGCGAGCCGCCTGGCGCGCCAGCTCGAGCGCGACGGCGTGGTCGCCACCGCGATCCACGGCGACCGCTCCCAGAACGAGCGGATGCAGGCGCTGGATGCCTTCAAGCGCGGCGAGGTCGAGGCGCTGGTCGCCACCGACGTGGCCGCGCGCGGCCTGGACATCGCCGAGCTGCCGGCCGTGATCAACTTCGACCTGCCCTTCAACGCCGAGGATTACGTGCACCGCATCGGCCGGACCGGCCGCGCGGGCGCCTCGGGCGACGCGCTGTCGCTGTGCAGCCCGAACGAGCGCAAGCAACTGGCCGATATCGAGAAGCTGATCAAGCGCGACCTGCCGCTGCAGCCGCTCGCGATCGACGCGCCGGTGCGCGCGCGCCAGGAACGCGGCGAGCGTGGCGAACGCAGCGAGCGCAGCCGCGATCGCGACGAATCGCGCGGCCCGCGCCGTTCGCACGGGCACGGCGGCGAGCGCACGCATCACCATCATTCGCGCCGCGAGGCACCGGTCGACGAGTTTTTCCTGAAGCCCTACGAGCCGTCGCCGAGCGCGCGCGAGCCCGAGGAGGCGACCAAGCAGCCGGCATCGAGCGAGAAGAAGTCGAAGCAGCCGCTGGCCGCGCTGCTGGGCGGCTTCGGCATGCCGCGCCGCACGTCTTCCTGAGCGGAATCCGGCCTGAAAGCCTGAAAACGGGCGGATGCGAGAGCATCCGCCCGTTTCCGTTTACCGGGAAAAAAACGCGGCGCGGCGTAAGGCGCGCTCAGCGCGCGCCGGGACCGAAACGAGCGGCCCAGGCGGCGGTGGCGGCGGAGAAGAAGGCATCGCGCGAGGCGTGCGCGGATGGCGCCAGCCCGAGCCCCAGGTGGTCTGCCGCGGCGTTCAGCGAGACCAGCGGCGCCGAGGCGTCGAGCGCGCTGGCGCCGGTCTGCTTGCTGAGCTTCTCGCCGTTCGCGTCGACCACCACGGGCACATGCAGATAGGCCGGCGTCGGCGCGCCGAGGCAGTGCTGGAGATGGATCTGCCGGGCCGTCGAATCGAGCAGGTCGACGCCGCGCACCACGTGGGTGATGCCGGCATCTCGATCGTCGACCACCACGGCGAGCTGGTAGGCCCATTGGCCGTCGGCACGCCTGAGCACGAAATCGCCGACCTCGGTGGCGAGATCCTGCGACTGCCGGCCCTGCCAGCGATCGTCGAAGCCGATCACGGCCGCCGCGCCGTCGGGCACCCGCAGCCGCCAGGCGCGGGCCGGCTTGCCATGCAGGCCGTCGCGGCAGGTGCCGGGATAGGCCAGCGTGGTGTGGCGCTCGTGCGCGGCGCGCAGCGAGTCGGCGATCTCCTTGCGGGTGCAGCCGCAAGGGTAGACATGGCCGGCCGCCGTCAACGCGTCGAGCGCGGCCGTGTATTCGGCGTCGCGCCGGCTCTGCCAGACGGGCGGTTCGTCGGGGTTCAGGCCGAAGGCGGCGAGCGTGGCGAGGATTTCCCGCGCGGCGCCGGGCACCGTGCGCGGGCCGTCGACGTCCTCGATGCGCACCAGCCAGTCGCCCGCGTGGGCGCGCGCGTCGAGCCAGCTGGCGAGCGCGCCGACCAGCGAGCCGAAATGCAGCGGGCCGGTGGGCGAGGGTGCGAAACGGCCGCGATAGCGTGGTGTCAAGCGAGACCCTGGCAGGCAGAGGCGGCGCGGCCCGGGCTCAGGCCGCCGGGCGGGCGGCCGGCTGGGCCGTCGCGCAGGCCGGGCAGGAGCGGCCCGGCACGTAGTGCGGCGATTGCTGGTCCTCGGCCGACACCACGGCGCGGCAGGCGAAGCAGGTCACGTCGGCGGTCGGCTCCAGCTGCGGGTTGAGCGCGGTGCGGTAGTCGAACACGAAGCAGTCGCCGTGGTAATGCGCGCCGCCGACTTCCTCGAAATACTTCAGGATGCCGCCCTCGAGCTGGTAGACGTGGTCGATGCCGATGTCCTTCATGTGGATCGCGGCCTTCTCGCAGCGGATCCCGCCGGTGCAGAACGACACCACGGTCTTGCCTTCGAGATCGGCGCGGTTCGCGTCGATCACGGCCGGGAATTCGCTGAACTTGTCGATGCGGTAGTCGAGCGCCTGGTCGAAGGTGCCGACGTCGACCTCGAAGGCATTGCGCGTATCGAGCATCACCACCGGCCGGCCTTCGTCGTCATGGCCCCGGTCGAGCCAGGCCTTCAGCGTGCGGGCGTCCACCGAGGGCGCGCGGCCCAGTTCCGGCTGGATCGCCGGCTTCTTCATGGTGATGATCTCGCGCTTGATGCGCACCAGCATGCGCCGGAACGGCTGCGAATCGGACAGGCTTTCCTTGAACTGCAGGTCGGCGAACTTGCCGGCGAACAGCGCATCCTCGCGCAAATAGGCGACGAACGCGTCGGTGGCCTCGCGCGGGCCGGCGATGAACAGGTTGATGCCCTCGGGGGCGAGCAGGATCGTGCCGCGCAGCCCGAGCGACTGGCAGCGCTCGGTGACGAGCGGCCGCCAGGCTTCGGGCGACTCGATCGTGACGAAGCGGTAGGCGGCGAGGTTGACGATGGACATGATGAACCGGGGATGAAGCGGGGCGGGCACGGCTCGCGCGGGCGCCGGGGCCGGCGCAAATGGGGTGCGATACCGTGCGGCGGGCCGCCGCGTGAATGAGCAAACCCGTATTATCCCGCAAACGCGCCGGCAAACCAGTCGGCCGGGCGATGGAGGCAGGATGTCGCGGCCCAGGCCCGGCCTGGCCGGATGGCCGGCTGCGTCGATTTTTGCCGCGCGCGGGCGTTGCCTTCGTCGTGACGCGGCTACAATAACGCCCATGTCAGATCCCCGTTTCGTCCATCTTCGCGTTCACTCCGAATTCTCGATTGCCGACGGCATCGTGCGCCTCGACGACCTGGTCAAGGCGGCGGCCGCCGACGGTCAGGGCGCGCTCGCCCTCACCGATCTCGGCAATGCATTCGGTCTCGTCCGTTTCTACCAGGAAGCCCGCGGCAAGGGCGTCAAGCCGATCGCCGGCTGCGATGTCTGGATCACCAACCACGACGATCGCGACAAGCCCTCGCGCCTCTTGCTGCTGGTGCGCGACAAGGCCGGCTACCTGAATCTCTGCGAGCTGCTCTCGAAGGCCTGGCTCACCAACCAGTATCGCGGCCGCGCCGAGGTCGACGCGCAATGGCTCGAATCCGAGCTCGGCCAGGGCCTGCTGGCGCTGTCGGGCGCGCAGCAGGGCGATATCGGCATCGCGCTGGCGGCCGGCAACGCCGAGGCCGCGCGCCGCCATGCGCAGCGCTGGGCCCGCGTGTTCCCGGGCGGCTTCTACATCGAGCTGCAGCGCTACGGCCAGCCCGGCGGCGAGGCCTATGTGCAGGAAGCCGCCAAGCTCGCGGCCGAGCTGCAGCTGCCGGTGGTCGCCACGCATCCGCTGCAGTTCATGGGCGACGAGGATTTCACCGCGCACGAGGCGCGTGTCTGCATCTCGGAAGGCGACATCCTCGCCAATCCGCGCCGCCAGAAGCGCTTCACCATCGATCAACGCTTCCGCACCCAGGCCGAGATGGCCGAGCTGTTCGCCGACATCCCCTCGGCGGTGCAGAACACGGTCGAGATCGCCAAGCGCTGCAACCTCAAGCTCGAGCTCGGCAAGCCCAAGCTGCCGCTGTTCCCGACGCCGGACGGCATGTCGCTCGACGACTACCTGGTCCAGCTCTCGCAGGAAGGGCTCGAGAAGCGCCTGGCGCAGCTGTTCCCCGACGAGGCCGAGCGGGACGCGCAGCGCGCGACCTACTACCAGCGCCTCGAATTCGAATGCAACACGATCAAGAAGATGGGCTTCCCCGGCTACTTCCTGATCGTGGCGGACTTCATCAACTGGGCCAAGAACAACGGCGTGCCGGTCGGCCCGGGCCGCGGCTCGGGCGCGGGCTCGCTGGTGGCCTATTCGCTGGGCATTACCGACCTCGATCCGCTGCGCTACAACCTGCTGTTCGAGCGCTTCCTGAATCCGGAGCGGGTCTCGATGCCCGACTTCGACATCGACTTCTGCCAGCACGGCCGCGATCGCGTGATCCAGTACGTGAAGGAGAAGTACGGCGCCGACGCGGTCTCGCAGATCGCCACCTTCGGCACCATGGCCGCCAAGGCGGCCGTGCGCGACATCGGGCGCGTGCTCGACCTCGGCTACATGTTCACCGACGGCGTGGCCAAGCTGATCCCGTTCAAGCCGGGCAAGCACGTCACCATCGCCGACGCGATGAAGGAAGAGCCGCTGCTGCAGGAGCGCTACGACAACGAGGACGAGGTCCATCAGCTGCTCGATCTCGCGCAGCGCGTTGAGGGTCTCACGCGTAACGTCGGCATGCACGCCGGCGGCGTGCTGATCGCGCCGGGCAAGCTGACCGATTTCTGCCCCTTGTACGCCCAAGGCGACGACGGCGGCGTGGTCAGCCAGTACGACAAGGATGACGTCGAGGCGGTCGGGCTGGTGAAGTTCGACTTTCTGGGCCTGACCACCCTGACCATCCTCGACTGGGCCGAGCGCTTCATCCGCCGGCTCGATCCGGCCAAGGCCGACTGGTCGCTGGCCCAGGTCCCGCTCGACGATCCCGCCTCGTTCCAGATCCTCAAGAAGGCGAACACGGTCGCCGTGTTCCAGCTGGAAAGCCGCGGCATGCAGGGCATGCTGAAGGACGCCCAGCCCGACCGCTTCGAGGACATCATCGCGCTCGTGTCCTTGTACCGGCCGGGCCCGATGGACCTGATCCCGAGCTTCTGCGCCCGCAAGCACGGCCGCGAGAAGGTGGAGTACCCGGATCCGCGCGTCGAGCCGGTCCTGAAAGAGACCTACGGCATCATGGTCTATCAGGAGCAGGTGATGCAGATGGCGCAGATCATCGGCGGCTACTCGCTGGGCGGCGCCGACTTGCTGCGTCGCGCGATGGGCAAGAAGAAGCCCGAGGAGATGGTCAAGCACCGCGAGATCTTCGCCGAGGGCGCCGCGAAGAACGGCCTCACGCGCGAGAAGTCGGACGAGATCTTCGACTTGATGGAGAAGTTCGCGGGTTACGGCTTCAACAAGTCGCACGCGGCCGCCTACGCGCTGCTGGCCTACTACACCGCCTGGCTGAAGGCGCATCATCCCGCCGAATTCATGGCGGCCAACATGACGCTCGCGATGGACGACACCGACAAGGTGAAGATCCTGTTCGACGACTGCGAGCTCAATGGCCTGAAGGTGCTGCCGCCCGATATCAACCAGTCCGAATACCGCTTCGAGCCGGTCGCCGAAGCCGACGGCAAGCGCTCGAAGACGATCCGCTACGGCCTGGGCGCCGTCAAGGGCAGCGGCCAGAACGCGATCGAGGAGATCCTGCGGGCGCGCAAGGAAGGTGGCGTGTTCAAGGACCTGTTCGATTTCTGCGAACGGATCGACCGCCGCCTCGTCAACCGCCGCACCGTGGAGGCGCTGATCCGCGCCGGCGCCTTCGACGTGCTGACGGCCAACCGCGCGCAGCTGATCGCCTCGGTGCCGCTCGCCATGGAGGCGGCCGACCAGGCCGAGGCCAACGCGATGCAGGCCGGCCTGTTCGACATGGGTGCCGAGTCGCCGCACGCGCATGCGCTGGTGGACGAACCAGCCTGGGACGAGAAGCGTCGCCTGCAGGAGGAAAAGGGCGCGCTCGGTTTCTACCTGTCGGGGCACCTGTTCGACGCCTATCGCGAGGAAGTCCGCCGTTTCGCGCGGATGAAGCTCGGCGAGCTGAAGGAAGGGCGCGACAAGCTGGTGGCCGGCGTGATCGCCTCGCTGCGCACCCAGATGACGCAACGCGGCAAGATGATCATCGCGCTGCTCGACGACGGCACCGGCCAGTGCGAGATCACGGTGTTCAACGAGCAGTTCGACGCGAACCGCGGCCTGTTCAAGGAAGACGAACTGCTGATCGTGCAGGGCCAGGCGCGCAACGACGCGTTCACGGGCGGGATCCGCTTCACGGCCGATGCGGTGATGGATCTCGAGCGTGCGCGCAGCCGCTACGCGCAGGCCGTGCGCATGACCATGAACGGCAATGCCGACGCGGCCGCGCTGCGTCGCGTGCTGGAGCCGCATGTGGCCAAGGCCGAACCCGCGCCGGCCGTCGCGGCACCGGCACCGGCGCCGGCGCCGTCCCGCGGCGGGCGCGAGGGACGCGATGGCGGCCGCCGCGCGCCGATGCCGATGCCGAACGGGCTGGCCGTGCAGATCCTCTACAACAACGCGCGCGCGCAGGGCGAGATGCGGCTGGGCGATGCCTGGCGCGTCAAGCCGAGCGATACGCTGCTGGCCGAGCTGCGCGCCATCTTCGGCGACGGCACGGTGGAAATCGCCTACTGAGTCACGAAATCGGCCCGGTCATTCGACCGGGCCGATTCGCTGTGTCTCCCGCCGCTCGTTTTCATCCGCCGGCCTCGCCGTCGCTTCCGGCGCGCGCCGTGCCCGCTCCCCACGCGGGGCGCCGCGGAATCGAGTACAGTGCGAGCCTCGATCCCCACCACACCAGAACCCAGACCGTGGCCGCCCTGTTTCCCCCTGATCGCCGTCCCGAGAGCATCCTGGTCGTCGCGACGCGCCGCATCGGCGACGTGCTGCTGACCACGCCGATCGTCCGCTCGCTGAAGGCGCGCTGGCCCGATACGCCGATCGACATGCTGGTGTTTCGCGGCACCGAGGGCGTGCTCGAGGGCAATCCGGACATCCGTCGCGTGATCGTGGTGGCACAGCGCGCCGGGCTCGGCGAGCGCCTGCGCGACGCGGCGCGGCTCTGGCGCCGCTACGACCTGGCCTGCGCGGCGCTCAGCTCGGATCGGCCGCGCTATTACACCTGGTTCGCCGGGCGGCGGCGCGTGGGCCTGGTCGATCCGAATCGCATCAATCTCTGGACGCGTTTCCTGCTGAACCGGATCGCGATCAACGATCACCAGCACGAACACACCGTGATCAGCACGCTGGCGCTGGCGCCGGCAATCGGCGTCGAACCGGTGCCCGAGGTGGTCGCGCCGGGGCTCGGCGGCGATCTCGCGCAGCGCGAGCGCTTCGACGCGCTGCTCGCGAGCTCGCCGGCGATCGCCGCGGGGCAGCCGCTGGTGGTGCTGCACCCTTATCCGATGTTCGCCTACAAGCAATGGCGGCGCGATGGCTGGGTCGAGCTGATCGGCTGGTTGCGCGGCCTGGGCTACGCGATCGCCCTGAGCGGCGGTCCCGCCGCGAACGAGCGCGAATATGCCGAGCAGATCGCGACGGCGGCCGGCGGCGAGGTGCTGAACCTGGTCGGGCGCCTGTCGTTCGGCGAGAGCGCCGAGCTGGTGCGGCGCGCCAGGTTGTTCGTCGGCCCCGATACCGGCGCCACCCACGTGGCCGCGGCCACCGGCACGCCCGTGATCGCGCTGTTCGGGCCGTCCGACCCGGTGCGCTGGGGCCCCTGGCCGCAAGGCTGGCGCGGCGAGGGCAATCCCTGGCCGCTGGTGGGTTCGGGGCGTCACGGCCAGGTGTTCCTGCTGCAGGGCGAGGGCAGTTGCGTGCCTTGTCGCAAGGAAGGCTGCGAGCGTCATGTCGGCAGCTACAGCGACTGCCTGCTGCAGATGTCGACCGCGCGCGTGGCGGCGGTCGCGGCCGAGATGCTCGGCCTGCCGGCCGAGGCGGCGCGCTCGGCGCCTTCGCGGGTGATCAACGCCATCCACCTGGTGCGGCCGGCGGCCTGAGCGGGCGCCGGCTCGCCAGCGCCTCAGGCGCGTTCCAGGGCCGCGCGCGGCGCGCCTTCGGATCGATAGCCGCAGCCGATCAGGATCCCGGCCAGCAGCACGAACAGGTGCCCTTCCGAGAAATCGAGCAGCAGCGAGTTCGCGCCGCAGCCGATCGTGAAGATCGTGAGCCAGGCCAGCAGCAGATGGCGCGAGCGCGCGTCCAGCGAGCGGCTGGCGCGCCATGCCTGCACCAGCAGGTTGATGAAGAGCGCGAGGCCGAGCGTGCCGAGCTGCACGGCCATCAGCAGGTATTCGTTGTGCGGATTCTCGGTCAGCCTGGCTTCGGCGAGGGTCTTGCCGGCGGCCAGGCGCTTGAATTCCACGCCGAGCCCCGCCACGCCGTAGCCGACCAGGGGGCGCTCGGCATAGAGTCCGAGCGCGCGCTGGTACCAGGCCAGGCGCAGGCCCGAGGAGGTGGCCGCATCGGTCTGCCGGTAGGCCTGCACTTCGCCGGCGACCTGCATCAGGCGGCTGTCGTGGCGCGTCAGCACCAGGCCGGCGCCGGCCAGCGCGGCCAGCACGAACAGCAGCGCGGCCGCCGCCGCGAGCTTGGGCGAGCGGCGGCGCAGGCGGCCCAGCACGCGCCAGGCGATCACCGCCACCAGCAGCAGGCCGATCACCTGGCCGGTGCGCCCCTGCAGCATCACGTAGACATACGCCAGCGCCAGCGCCGCGATCGCGCCCAGCGCGATCCGCGCGCGCGCGGCACGCGCGGCCAGCATCAGGTCGGCGGCCTGGTAGAACAGCAGCGCGCCGAACATGCCGGCCGCGATGTGGTTCTTGAACACCCAGGCGCGGGAAGTCGGCAGCCCGGCTTCATAGAGCGGGCCGATCCGGCTCAGGCCCAGGAAGTTGCTGGTGGCCAGCAGCAGCACCGCCACCAGGGTCGCGAACAGGCTCCAGCGCGCGATCGCGGCCCAGCTCGGCGCGGCATCGCGAAAGGCGAGCACCGCGAAGGGCAGCAGCAGGAGCTTGTCGTACTTGGCGACCCATTGCCAGCCGTCGTGCGCCGGCGCGACCGACCAGGCCACGCTCGCGGCCAGCGCGGCGAGCAGCAGCAGGGCGGCCAGCGCGGCGCCCTGGCGCGGCAGCGCCGGCAGGCCGCGCCAGCATTCCGGCGCGCTCAGCACCGCCAGCGCGAAGAGGGCGCAGAACACGTTGGTCAGCGCGGTGGAGACGGGCACCATGCACATCGCGAGGATCGCGAGCGCGCGGGCGAGCGTCAGCCGGCGGCTCGGGAGCGCGGGCTGCGGGGCGATCGTGGACATCGGCGGGATCATTCGCGGGAATCGGCGGCGCCGCGCGGGGAAGGCGCGACGCGCGGGCAGGTCGGCGGGATCAGGAGAACGCGCGCTTGAGGCGCGAGCGCAGCAGCGCACGCTTGAGGCGGCCGTCGAGCGGCGGCTCGGCCAGCGCCAGCGTGGTGCCGGCGGGCTGGCCGCGGCGCAGGTAGTAGCGGTCGAAGGTGGCCTGCGTCATGCCCCACTTGTTGAGGAACTGGCGGCGGCCGTCGTTCTTCACGATCTTGCCGGTGCTCTTCTGCTGGAAGTGATAGACCAGGCTGTCGCCGACGCCGAGGAAGATCCGGCAGCCGGCATCCCACATCTTCATCGACAGGTCGTTGTCGCTGCTCATGCCGGGGCTCAGCTCGCTGCTGTAGCCGCCGACGCGGTGCCACCAGTCGCGATGCACGAGGGTCGGCGGCCAGGTCGCGCCGAGCCAGTCGGCGCGCTTCAGGCCCGGCGTGGCGGCGGCCAGCGCGTCGAGGTCGAGCGCGGCGGCGTCGCGGCCGAAATCGCGCACCACCACGCAGGGGTTGCCGGTGTCGACCGGCTCGACCATGGTGCCCGACAGCATGAACAGGTTCGAGGGCAGGCCTGCGATGCGGGCCGCCAGCGCCGTATCCCAGCCCGGGCAGACGGCCATGTCGTCGTTCATGTAGACGATGTACTCGCGCGTGGCGCGCGCCGCGGCCAGGTTCACCGCGTGGCAGATGCCGATGTTGGCGGGCGAGGCCGTGTGCTCGATGCCTTCCTGGCGAACCCAGTCGAGCGTGCCGTCCGAGCCGTCGTTGACGTGCACGATGATCTGGTGATCATGTGCCGAATGGCGGCGCAGGCTCGCGATCACGCATTGCAGGTACGGGAGGTTGTTCCAGGTCGGGATGAGGATGGAGAACATGGCGATCGGCTTCGGGAACGGAGGTCGGGCATGGCCGGCTCGGGCCGGCGTGCTGCGCGACGGGTGGCCCGCATTGTACCCGTCCCGTCGCGCGCGCCGCCGGCTCAGGCGCGGGGTGGCTTGCCGGCGGCGCGCGCGCCGAGCTTGAGGAAACGGTAGTAGACCGTCTCGGCGTTGAATACCGCGATCATGAAGCCGGCGCGCCCGTCGAGGAAGCCGCGCCGCAGGAAGTAGGTGCGCACGAAGGCCCAGGCGCCGCGGCCCAGCGCCTTGCCGAAGCCGCCGCGCTGGCCGGCCGCGTGGCGTTGCCTGGCGCCCGCGCTCGAATAGCTGTCGAGCTTGCGCAGCACCGATTCGAAGTCCTCGTAGGAGTAATGCAGCAGCTTGCCCGTCAGGCGCGCGGCGGGGCCGTCGTGGATCAGCCGTTCGTGCACCAGGTCGTCGGAGAAGCGCGCCGTGCCGCGCCTGAACAGCCGCGGAATCCAGTCGGGATACCAGCCGCCGTGCCTGATCCAGCTGCCGCAGAAGCTCGACAGGCGGTCGATGGCGTACATGTCGGCGCCCGGCGCGCGGATCGCGGCGCGGATCGAGGCGGCCAGCTCGGGCGTGACCACCTCGTCGGTATCGAGCGAGAGGATCCAGTCGGTCGACAACTGGGCGATCGCGCGGTTCTTCTGCGGCCCGAAGCCGGGCCAGTCGGGCTCGACCACCACGCGCGCGCCGTGGGCCCGGGCGATCTCGACGGTCGCGTCGGTGCTGCCGCCGTCGATCAGCACCACCTCGTCGGCGAAATCGAGCGAGGCGAGGCAGTCGGAGAGGCGGGCGGCGGCGTTCAGCGCGATCAGCGCGACGCCGAGAGTGGGTTCGGCCATGCGAGAGGGTCGGAAGCGAGACAGGCGGTGCGCGCGAGTATACCTTCCCGGCGCCCCCCCGGCGGCCGCTTCCGGGCGCCGCCGCGGCGGCCTTCCTCCGGCCCCGGTTTCTGGATGGGCGGAAGGCTATAATGTTTCGCCAATTTTTTGATGTGCGGCGATTCGTCGTCGAGCATAGCGCCGCGAATTCGCGCGGCAACCTGGAAGGACCTGATTTGGAAACCCAGAACACCCTGCGCAAGTCGATCGGCACGGGCGCCAACACCTCGCCGCAGGCGGTGATGCGCCGTCTCTGGCCGTATATCCGCCCGCTGATCCTGATCATCGTGCTGGCGATCGTCGCGATGGGCGTGGTGGCGGCGACCGAGGCCGGGATTCCGGCCATGCTCAAGCCGCTGCTCGACCACGGCTTCGGCGCGCACAGCAGCGAACGCGCCAAGTGGTTCGTGCCGGCCGCGATCATCGGCCTGGCGCTGGTGCGCGGGGTCGCGCAATACGCCTCGAACTACCTGCTCAACTACGTCTCGAACCGGATCCTGCTGAAGCTGCGGCTGGAGATGTTCGAGCGCATGATCCACACCAGTGCCTCGTTCTTCCAGCGCGAGACGGCCAGCACCGTGATCAACGCGGTGGTGTTCGAGGTGAACCAGATCCTCAGCGTGCTGACCGGCGTGATGATCACCCTGGTGCGCGACTCGATGACGGTGATCTTCCTGCTCGGCTACCTGTTCTACCTGAACTGGCAGCTCACGCTGATCGTCGCGGTGATCCTGCCCGGCATCGGCTGGCTGGTCAGCAAGATCAACCGCCGCCTGCGGCGCCTGAACCGCGAGCACCAGACGCTGACCAACGAGCTGTCCTACATCGTCGAGGAGACCGTGGCCGGCTACAAGGTGGTCAAGACCCACAACGGCGAGCGCTACGAGATGGACCGCTTCACGGCGATGAGCAAGCGCCTGCGCGGCTACGCGATGCGCATGACGATCTCGGGCGGCCTGGCCCAGCCGATCACGCAGTTCCTGTCCTCGATCGCGCTGGCGATCGTGATCACCATCGCGGTGGTGCAGTCGGCCAACGACCAGACCACGGTGGGCGGCTTCGTGGCCTTCGTCACCTCGATGCTGCTGGTGATCTCGCCGCTCAAGCACTTGATCGACGTGAACCAGCCGCTGCAGCGCGGCATGACGGCCGCCGAGCTGATCTTCGGCCTGATCGACGAGCCGCTCGAGCCCAAGGGCGGCGGCCGGCCGCTGGCCCAGGCGCGCGGCGAGATCGAATACCGCGCGGTGTCCTTCGACTACGGCGCGAGCGAGCGCCCCACGCTCGACCGGATTTCCTTCAAGGTCGCGCCGGGCGAGATGGTGGCGCTGGCCGGGCCCTCGGGCGGCGGCAAGTCGACCCTGGTGAACCTGCTGCCGCGCTTCTTCGACGCCACCGACGGCGCGATCCTGGTCGACGGCGTGCCGATCGTCGACTACGACGTGCATGCGCTGCGCAGCCAGCTGGCGATGGTCAGCCAGGACGTGGTGCTGTTCAACGACAGCATCGCGGCCAACGTCGCCTATGGCGGCACCCCGAATCGCGAGCGCGTGCAGGCCGCGCTCGAGGCCGCCAACCTGGCCGAGATGGTGGCGGCGATGCCCGAGGGCATGGACACGCTGATCGGCGGCAACGGCATGCGCCTGTCGGGCGGCCAGCGCCAGCGCCTGGCGATCGCGCGCGCGATCTACAAGGACGCGCCGATCCTGATCCTCGACGAGGCCACCTCGGCGCTCGATTCGGAATCCGAACGGCACGTGCAGGCCGCGCTGGAGCGGCTGATGGAAGGGCGCACCACGCTCGTCATCGCGCACCGGCTGTCGACCATCGAGCGCGCCGACCGGATCCTGGTGCTCGAGGCCGGCCGCATCGCCGAGGAGGGCAGCCACGACGAGCTGCTGCGCCGCAACGGGCTCTACGCGCACCTGCATCGCATCCAGTTCCAGCAGCAGGCCGCCTGAGCGAGCTCCGGGCGCCGGGCAGGCCTGTCACGCCCCGGCATCCGTCCCCATGCTAGTCTTCCGGTGTCGGCCGACCACACGGCCGGCCAACCTGGGAGAAACGACATGAAGACGTCTCGATGGCTGCTCGCGGTGTGGCTCACCGGTTCACTGGCTTCCTCGCTCGCGTTCGCGCAGCAGCCGCCCCATGGCGGCGACCACGGTCCCGGCCCTGGCGGCCATGGTGGCCCCGGCGGTCCGGGCCAGTATCATCCGCATCCCGGCCATGGCGGCACGGCCGGCCATCCGCCGATGCGTCCCGCGCCGCGCGACGAACCGCCCGGCGGTTTCATCGAAGGCCATCGCGACTGGCATCGCGGCGATCGCCTGCCGAGCGAGTACCGGGACCGTCAATACGTGATCGACGACTGGCGCAGCTACAACCTGCCGCCGCCGCGCCGCGGTTACCAGTGGGTCGGGATCGGCGGCGACCATCTGCAGGTACAGATCGGCACCGGCATCGTGCTGAGCATCGGCCCCTGAGCGCCCCTTCGTACCTCGCTGCCGGGAACCCGGCTCGCCAAGAAAAAATGCCCGCGTCGAGCGGGCATTTTTCATGGTGTCGCGAGCGCGGCGAGCACGCACGGTGTCATCGCGCGGGCGGCGGCCCGGTTTTCCGATCCGCCTGGTCGGGCGCTTCGTGGCGGTGCGCCGGCCACCACCAGCGCTCGATGCGCGCCAGCACCGCGCACACCAGCAGCGCGCAGACCGTGCCCAGCGTGACCTCGCCCAGCCGGATCAGCGGGATGTCCCACAGCGGGCCGTTGCCGGGAAACAGCATCACGATGGTGGCGGTCACGCCGCCCAGGCGCGCGGCGCTGCCCACGTCGAGGCACCAGCAGATCACGATGGTGGCGGCGATCGCGACCGCGTAGGCCAGCAGGCGCGGGGTGATGTCGGCATGGCCGAGCGCGGCGCCGGCGAAGCCGAGCACGCCGCCCACCATCGCGCCGATGAACTGGTCGCGCGACAGGTTCATGGTGTCGGCGTATTGATGCTGGGTCACGGCGATCGCGGTGACGGCCGCCCACACCGCCTGCTCCGAATGCAGCGCGAGGCCGATCCCGTAGGCCAGGCAGGCGCCGCACACGGCCTGCAGGGCCATCACCGCGCCCTGGGCCGCGCGCTGGCGCAGCGACATGCCCTTGAACAGCGAGGCCAGCGACTGCTGGATCTGGCGGCGCGTCTCGTCGAGCGTGCGGATCGTGTCCATCGCGTCCCGCCTCGCGCTCAGGCCGTCTTCGCCGACGTATCGGGGCTGCCGGCGCTGTCGTCCGGGCCCGGGTCGTCGAGCCCGGCATCGCGCGTCTCCGGCATCGCCACCGCCACCAGCGCCACCGCCAGCGCGCCGGCCACCGCCAGCCCGAAGAAGCTCATGGTGTTGCCGAAGTGATCGGCCGCGAAGCCCGCCAGGGTGGTGCTGAGCGTCGCGCCGATCCCGGCGGCCAGCCCGAACAGGCCGATGCAGAGGTTGTAGCGGCCCTTGCCGCCGGCCACGTCGGCGGCGATTAGCGGCAGCATCACGCCGAACACCGCCGCGCTGATGCCGTCGAGCATCTGCACCGGCACCAGCAGGTAGGGGCTGCCGACCCCGGCGAACAGCAGGGCGCGCACCGGCAGGGCGGCGAAGCCGAGCAGCAGGATCGGCCGGCGCCCCCAGCGCTGCGAGGAGCGGCCGACCCAGGGCGAGAGCATCGCCACGATCGCCTGCGGGACGATGATGCAGGCCGCGATCACCAGTTGCACGTTGTCGCCCATGCCGGCCGTCACCTCGCCCGCGGCGAGGTTCAGCATCGCCGCGTTGGACAGGTGGAACAGCACCACGCAGGCCGCGAACACCAGCATGCGGCGGTCGCGCAGCAGGTCGAAGATGGTCTCGCGCTCGCCCTCGCCGGCATCGCGCGCGCGCCCCGTGTTGGGCGCCACCACCGTGTGGGTGGGCTGGATCATCGCCAGCGCGACCAGCGCCGGCATGGCCATCGCGGCGGTCAGCCAGAACACCGCGCGCGCCGAGATGTATTCGCCCGTCAATCCCATCAGTCCCGCCGCCACCGCGCTGCCGATCGAGGCCCAGCGTGCGTTGCGGCCGAGCCGGTCGCCGAGGTTGGCGCGCCCCACCAGGGCGAACGAGATGGCCGCCAGGGCGGGCGTCAGCATGCAGCTGGCGAAGCCGTGGAACACCTCGGCCGCCATCACCGGCACGATGGTCGGGCTGCTGGCGAGCAGCACCGCCGACAGGATGATGGCCGCGATCGCCCAGGCGGCCGCGCCCTTCTTGTTCTTCAGCGCGTCGACCGCGGCGCCGCCCGGCACCTGGCTGACCATCGCGCTGATGGTGCCGATCGACAGCACCAGGCCGATCTCGCCCTGGGTCCACTTGTGCGAAGCGAGATAGGACGCGATGAACGGCCCGAAGCCCGTCTGCACGTTCGCGACGAAGAAGTTGAGCCAGTCGAGGGAGCGCAGGCTGCGGATGCTGACCGTGTTGCCGCCCGTCATCGATTGGCACCCGCGCTGCTGGAGGCCGGCGTCGCGGCGGGCGGCGATACGGCGATCACCGGCTTGTCGGCCTGGTAGGGCGGCGAGGCCTTCAGCTGGGCGTCGGACAGGTCCAGCAGGGCGCGCAGCGACTTGTCCTTCGGCGCGAAGCGCAGCGCCGACCAGCTCGCGGCGATGGTGCGCCGATCCGGGTTCACCAGGCTGCCGAGATCCAGCACCACCGCCTGCGGCTGCGCATCGCGGTCGATCAGCACGTCGACCACGCGGCCGATCTCGGTGCCGTTGCCGCGCTGCACGTCGGCATCGACGATCGGCATCAGGCCCGGCGTCTCGTCGGCATGCGAGGAGCCGCTCAGCGACACCGCCTTGGGGCGGTCGGCCGGCGGCAGCTCGCCGGCCGGCACGTCGAGCAGGATCGGCTGGCTGCGCCCGCCCGGCGTGAAGCGGAACAGGCGCCACGGGAAGCTGACCTTGCGGTCGCCGATGCCCATGAAGCCCTGCAGGTTGACGATCATCCGGTTCGGCTTGCCGGCCGAGTCGGCGATCATGTCGACCGCGCGGCCGATCACCTTGCCGTCGCGGCGCCGCACCTCGCTGTCGAGCAGCGAATGCACCTGGTTGCGCTCGATGGTGCGCGTCTGGATCAGCGGCGGCGGAGGCGGAGGCGGCGCAGGGGGCGGGGGCGGCGGCGAGGGGCGCTTGACCACGCGCGGGCGCGGCGTCTCGCGGTGCGGCTTGCGCTGCGTGTCGCCGTCGTCGGGGGCCTCGACCTCGGAGGCGGGCTCGGGCGTGGCGATCGGCAGGCCGTCCTCGTCGAGCGTCTCGACGGCCGCGTCGACGATCGGCGCGGGCGCCTGCGGGGCGCGGAACAGGCTGCAGCCGGACAGCGCGAGCGTGGCGAGCAGCGCGGCGAGGATGGGCGCCCGGGCACGGGCGAAGATCGGGAAACGAATGGCTAGACGCGGAATGCCGCCGCTCATCAACTGGGACTCCATGGGCCGGGGCAGGCCGGGTAGACGGCGCTGCGGCGATTGATGGCCGATGCCGTGGCGGCATCGCGCAGGGCCAGAGTTTAACCTGTGCGCGCGGCCGGTTCGCGAAAACGGGGGACTGTAAGCTGCCCGGCGCGAGCGGGGCGGCACGTTTCATGCATCGCCGGCGGCCGTGACGGGCTCGTTGCGCGGGGCTTCAGGCGCCGTTGGCGCTGCCTCATTTCGGCGGTAGCGTCTTCACGAAGGCGAGCGCGGCGTCGAGCAGGCGCCGTCGCACCGCGTCCTGCGCGCAACGCTCGGGCGAGACCCAGACCCAGCCCGTCATCGGCCGACCGCCGTTGCGCATCGGCTCGATCCCGTCGAGCGCGAGCGCCCAGCCCTCCCGGCCCTTGCCCAGGCGCACCAGCATGCCGTCGTGGCGGGCCGCGCAGAGCAGGTTGCCGTCGGCCATCCAGGCCCAGCCGCCGAACATCGCGCGGCCGGTGATCCAGGCCTCGTCGCGCAATTCGTCGTTGACGACTTCCTCGAGACCGAGATCGCGTGTCATGCAGGCTCCTGGCGGGGACGGTGGGATGTCGGGGCGATTGTAGGCGAGCGCGGCGCCTGGCGCATGCCTCGGCCGGCTGCCTCGACTGCTCGCCTCAACCATCCGCCTCGGGTTCGAGCCCGACCGACGCGAACAACTGCTCGCGCAGCCAGCGATGCGCGGCATTCGCCTCGTTGCGCGGATGCCAGGCCGCGCTCAGCCCGAAGCCGGCCACCTCGACCGGCAGCGGCAGCAGGTCGAGCCGGTCGGCGAAGCGCAGCAGGAAACGCTCGGGCAGCGCGCAGACATGGTCGGTGGCCTCCAGCACCAGCGGCGCGAGGTGGTAGTGCTGCACCGAGATCGCCACGCGGCGGCCGCGTCCGGTACGCGCCAGCAGATCGTCCATGAAACCGTGGAAGCCGCCGCCGTCGCCCGATACCAGCACGTGGCCGAGCGCGCAGTAGGCATCCAGGTCGGGCGGCGCGAGGCCGCGCGGATGGCCCTTGCGTTGCGCCATCACGTAGCGCTCATGGAACAGGGCGCGCGATTGCAGGCCCGCCGGAATCGAAAAGTCCGCCGCGATCAGCAGGTCGGCCGTGCCGCTCTCGAGCCAGTTGGCGAAGCTGTCGACCGGCACCGTGCGGAACGCCAGGCGCAGCTTCGGGGCGAGCTGCGCGACGCGCCGCACCAGGTCCACGGCCGCCATCACGAAGCCGTTGTCGCTGGCGAGGATCTGGAAGGTGCGCGCGTCCTGCGCGGGGTCGAAACCGGCACCATGCGCGAGCGCCGCCTGCAGGCTCTGCAAGGCGGCGCGCAGCGGCTCGCGGATCGCCAGCGCGCGGGCCGTCGGCGTCATGCCGCGGCCGTTGCGGGCCGGCACCAGCAGCGGGTCGCCGGTCAGTTCGCGCAACCGCGCCAGTTGCGCCGACAGCGCGGGCTGGCTCAGGTGCAGCCGCGCCGCCGCGCGCGTGACGTTGGCCTCGTCGAGCAGCACGTCGAGCGAACCGAGCAGGGCCAGGTCCGCGCCGCGCAGCGACGACAAGCTATTTGTCATGTGGATGTCTCCCATATCGACAATCGATTTCAAATATACCAAGCGCGCACGCAGACTGTCGCCCTGACTCGAGGATCGAACCGGGAGGACCTCAGCATGGCAATAGCGGAACCCGAGCGACACGCGCTGCGTGCGCTCGCGAGCGCCAATTTCGCGGTGGGCGCGATGTCGTATGGCGTGGTCGGCGCGCTGCCCGCGCTGGCCGGCGCCTGGCGCATCACGCCGGGGCGGGCGGCGCTGCTGATGAGTGCGTTCTCGATCGCCTTCGCGATCGGCGCGCCCTTGCTGCAGATGCTGGCCGGGCATGCGCGGCGACGCAGCCTGCTGCTGGGCGGGCTCGTCACGCTGGTGGCGGCGACGCTGGCCGGCGCGGCCGCGCCGGGCTTCGGCTGGCTGCTCGCCACGCGCATCGTGGCCGGCATCGGCGCGGGCGCGGTCAGCCCGCTGGCGAACGCGATCGGCGCCGAGATCACGCCCGTCGAGCGGCGCGGCAAGGCGCTCGCGGTGGTCTTCGTCGGCGTCACGCTATCGAGCGTGATCGCGGCGCCGCTGGCCGCGGCGATCGCGCAGACCTGGGGCTGGCGGATGGTGTTCGTGGTGCTGGCGGTGGCTTCGGCGGCCAGCGGCGGCTGGATCGTCTCGACCGTGCGCGATGCCTCGCGCGGCGAGCGCATGCGCCCGGCGGGGCTCGCGCGGCTCGTCGCGCAGCCGGCCACGGCGGCAGGCCTGGCCGTGATCGTGCTGCAGACGGCGGCGTTTTTCGCGACCTACACGCTGATCCTGCCGCTGGTGACGACGCGCTTCGGCGCGAGCGCGGCGCAGGGCGGACTGGCCCTGCTGGTGTTCGGCGTGACGGGGATCGTCGGGAACGTGGTCGCGCAGCGCCTGTCGCTGCGTTACTCGGCGGAGGCCCTGCTGAAGCTCGTGATGCGCACCATGACCCCGGTGTTCGTCGCGATCGCGCTGCTTGGCGCGGTGGCCTGGGGCGAGGGGCCGAGGCAAGGCTTGTTGATCGCGCTGCTGGTGATATGGGCGCTGATGCAGGACCTGTTCTATCCCTCGCAGTTGCGGCGCGTGGTGTCGCTGGCGCCCGAGGCGCGCGGCATGGTGATCGCGCTCAATTCGTCGGGGATCTTTCTCGGCATTTCGCTGGGGGCGGGGATCGGCGGGCGGGTGGCCGATCATGTCGGGCTGGGGGCGCTGGCGCCCGTGTCGGCGGGGCTGACGTTGGCGGCCCTGGTCGCGCTGCTGGTGTCCGAGCGCTTCGTGGCGCGTGCCGCGAAACGCGATTCGCGGGAGGCGGGGCGGGTGGTTTGCCGGGGCGCTGCCGAGCGTGCCTAGCGGCTTGGGGGATCGGTGTGAGGCGGCGCGGCCAGTGTGCTGATGCACACTGGCCGCGTGCCCTTGTGCGTCGCCCGATGCGAGGCGCGGCCGGCTCAGTAGCCGTGCGTGACCAGCGACAGCACCGACAGGTCGGGATGCGAGCCGTCGACGATCAGCGCGCCGACCCGCTTCGCATCGGCCACCGCCTCGCCGGGCGTCGCGAAGCATTCCTCGCCGTTCGGATGGAACGGCACCGTATGACCGGGCAGGGATGGGCTCGCGCCGGGATGGCAGACGTAGGCGACATAGGTGTAGCGGTTGGCGACCGCGCCCGCCGGTTTGACGGTGACGTGGATTTCATATCCCTCGTAGGGGATCGGATCGACTTGGGTCGGGACCTCGAGCGTTGCCGGCATGATGGCCTCCGTGTCGCCGCGGACGATGCGCGGGGAGCGCGTACCGGGCCCGCGATGGGCTGCTTCACGATTTCATTCTAGGCGAGATTCGGGCCAGGCTGCGTGGCGTGCAAGCCGGCGACACATGACGGTATTTGTCACGCAGCCTTGCGTGTACGTCGCAGCAGCCTCGACGCCATCCAGATGATCAGCAGCGCGATCACGAAGCTTGCGACGAACAACACGCCCATCAGCACGTCTTCCTCTGTTTCGATGCCGTTCGCGCCCAACAGTTGGAACAGCGGCGCGAGCAGATCCCAGGCCCGTGCGCTCCCGACCCATCTCGCGAGTGGGTCGATCAGCGACAGCCCGAAGAAAACCGGAATGGCCAGGACAGTTGCCATCACGATACGAGGAATGGTTTTCATCGGACGTCTATCGTGCCGTGGCAAGGGAGGTTCGTGCCTCGAGGTTGACACATCCAGCCACCCAGCAAAGATGACAAGGGGAAGCAGGTTTCCCTCCGCTTTATGACATCATTGCCCTCCCGAACCGACGGGCCGCGCGCACCTCATCCTCGCAGGATCCGGCGCGCGTCGCTCACCGCATTCCAGGAACGTCGCCATGAATTTCAGGTCCTTGCAGTGCTTCGTCATCCTGGCCGAGGAACTGAATTTCAGCCGCGCCGCCGAGCGCCTGCATATCGCGCAACCGGCGCTGAGCCAGCAGATCCGCTTGCTGGAGGAGCGGCTCGGCACCAAGCTCGTCGATCGCGCCAGGCGGCCTTTGCAGCTCACCGAGGCGGGCCACTATTTCTGCACCGAGGCGCGGCAGATCCTCGGCGCCTGGGAACAGGCGAGCCTCGGCGCGCAGGAAATCGGCATCGGGCAGCGCGGCTGGTTGTCGATCGGCTTCACGCGTTCCTCGATGTACAGCATCCTGCCGCCCGCCCTGAAGGCCTTTCATCAACGCTGCCCGGAAGTCGAGCTGAAGCTGTTCGAGATGCTCACCGAGGAGCAGGCCGACGCGCTGCGCGACATGCGCATCCACATCGGCATCGGCCGCCAGCCGCTCGACATGCCCGGCTGCACCTCCTATTCCCTGCTGCGCGAACACGTAGTGGCGGTGCTGTCGCCCGATCATCCGCTGGCGGCCAGGAAGAAGCTGCGCATCGCCGAGCTCGAGGACACGCCGCTGATCCTGTACCCGAAACACCAGAACGCGCAATTCAAGCGCACCGTGTTGTCCCTGTATCGCGATGCGGGCGTGACGCCCTTCGTCGCGCATCAGGCCTACGAGATCCAGACAGCGATCGCGCTCGTCGCCGCCGGGCTCGGCGTGACCTTCGTCGGCGAGTCGGTGGCGCGCCAGGGACGCACGGACGTGGTGTACCGTCATCTCGTCGGCCCCGGCGCCTCCCGCTGGTCGACGCTCGCCGCCACGTTTCGCACCGCTGACGATTCGGCCCATCTGCGCAGCTTCCTCGCCTGCCTTCCCCCGCCGCTGCAAGGCGAAACACTATAAGCAAAGCCTTATGAAAGCATAAGGAACGCGTCTTGGACGCGGGCCGCCATGCTTCCTATCATCGATTTTCGTGCCCGGCGCCGGCATGCATCGCAGATGCGCCCGGCCCGAGCCGGAAAACGGCGCAGGCCGTGTATCGAGCAGGGCCGCAGAGCCCTCGCGATTCGATGAAAAGAACATGGAGACGGCATGAGCCCATTCGACGAAGCAGCGACCATGCGAAAGGTGTACAGGCGGCTGATGCCCCTGCTTTTCGCGATGATGTTCTTCAACTACCTCGATCGCATCAACATCGGCTTCGCGGCGCTCGACATGAACAAGGCGCTGGGATTCAGCCCGGCCGTGTTCGGCCTGGCGGGCAGCATGTTCTTCGTCGGCTACATGCTGCTCGAAGTGCCGAGCAACCTGCTGCTGCATCGCGTCGGCGCGCGCCGCTGGATCGCGCGGATCCTGCTCACCTGGGGCGCCGTGGCCGCCGCCACCGCCTTCGTGTTCGACGCCAGGAGCTTCTACGTGCTGCGCGCCCTGCTCGGCATCATGGAATCGGGTTTCCTGCCCGGCATAGCGGTGTACCTGACGAACTGGTTCCCGGTGCGCTATCGGGCGCGCGCGGTGGGCGGCTACATCATCGCCGGCTCGTTTTCGGCGGTGCTCGGCGGCCCGCTCTCGACGGCGTTGATGACCTATGCCAACGGCGTGCTCGGCCTGCAGGGATGGCAGTGGATGTTCATCCTCGAGGGCATCCCGGCCATGCTGCTGGGGCTGCTCACCCTGCGCATCATGACCGAGCGTCCCGCCGATGCCCGCTGGCTTGCCGACGACGAGAAGCGCTGGCTGGAGACGACGCTCGCGGGCGAGCGCGCGGCCCTCGGCGGCGCGGGCCATGTCCCGCTGCTGCGCGTGGCGGGGGACGCCCGCGTATGGAGCCTCGCCGGGTTGTTCGGCTGCGCGCTGGTCGGCATCTACGGGCTCTTTCTGTGGCTGCCGCAGATCATCAAGAGCTTCGGGCAGCTGAGCAATATCGAGGTCGGCTTCCTGTCGGCCGCGCCGCCGCTGCTGGGCGTGCTGGGCACCTTCCTCATCAGCCGCAGCTCGGATCGCAGCGGCGAGCGCAGGAAGCATCTCGCCTTCGTCTACGGCATGAGCGCCCTGGCCATCGCGGGTAGCGCCTACGCGCCGAATCCGGTGCTTTCCTATGCGCTGCTGTGTGTCACGGGCTTTTTCATCTACGCGGGCAATCCGCTGTTCTGGAGCCTCGCCTCGTCGTTCCGGACCGGCGCGGCCGGCGCGGCGACCATCGCGCTGATCAATACGATCGCCCAGTTCGGCGGGCTGGTCGGGCCCTGGAGCATCGGCCTGGTGCGCAACGCGACGGGCAATTTCAAGCTCGCCTTGCTGAGCATCGCGGCCTTTCTCGCGGTGGCGACCCTGATCGCCCTCCTGATGCGGATCAAACCCACGGGCGGGGACGGCGCGTCGCTGCACGCGGCCGATCGCGCCGCCCACACCTGAACCCAAACGCAATGACACGGAAACCCAGCATGATCATCGATTGTCACGGTCACTACACCACCTCGCCGCCGCAGCACGAGGCATGGCGCGCGAAGCAGATCGCCGCGCTGAGGGACGGCCTTGCGCCGCCCGCGCGCCCCGTCATCTCCGACGACGAGATTCGCGAAAGCATCGAGGGCGGGCAGCTTCGCATCCAGCGCGAACGCGGCACCGATCTCACGATCTTCTCGCCGCGCGCGGCCGGCATGGGCCATCATCTCGCGCCGGCCGAGGCCAACGCCGTGTGGTCGAGCGCCTGCAACGAACTCGTGCATCGCGTCTGCGAACTGTTTCCGCGCAATTTCATCGGTGTCTGCCAACTGCCGCAGGCGCCCGGCACGGGCCCGGAGAACTGCATCGCCGAGCTGCGCCGCTGCGTGCTCGAGATGGGTTTCGTCGGCTGCAACCTGAATCCCGATCCGTCGGGCGGCCATTGGTCCGGGCTGCCGCTCACGGATCGTTCCTGGTATCCGCTCTACGAAGCGATGGTCGAGCTCGACGTGCCGGCGATGATCCACGTGTCGTCGTCCTGCAATCCGAACTTCCATGCGACCGGCGCGCATTATCTCAACGGCGACACATCCGCCTTCATGCAATTGCTGGAGGGCGACCTGTTCGCCGATTTCCCGACGCTGAAGTTCATCATCCCGCACGGCGGCGGCGCGGTGCCGTATCACTGGGGACGTTATCGCGGGCTGGCGCAGGACATGAAGCGGCCGCTGCTCGGCGAGCATCTGCTGAACAACGTGTTCTTCGATACCTGCGTCTACCACCAGCCCGGTGCCGAGTTGCTGGCCAAGGTGATCCCGGCGAAGAACATCCTGTTCGCCTCCGAGACGATCGGCGCGGTGCAGGGCATCGATCCCGAAACCGGCCACCATTTCGACGACACGCGCCGTTATATCGACGCGATCGAATGGCTCGACGAGGAAGATCGACAGCGCATCTTCGAGGGCAATGCACGCGCTGTTTACGGGCGTTTGTCGGCCCAGCTCGAACGACAGGGATCGAACCAGGGAGCAGTGGCATGAATCCGGTCGGATGGCGCGAATACGAATCGGCGGCCCAGGCGAGTGCCGCCACGCTCGAGGCCCTGCGCGGGCTGGCGGTATCGCTGTTGAGCGACAACATGGCCCGTGCCAGCGGCGCGACCGGGCTGCGTCCGTTCCACCGGCCCAGGGCGATGGCCGGCACGGCGGTCACGGTGCGCACGCGCGGCGGCGACAATCTCGCGATCCATCGCGCCTTCGATCATTGCCGTCCCGGCGACGTACTGGTGATCGACGGCGCCGGCGAGCTCACGCAGGCGCTGATGGGCGACATCATGGCGAGCTTCGCGCAGCGGCTCGGCGTGCAGGGGCTGGTGATCGACGGCGCGATTCGCGATGTGGCGTCGATAGGCCAGCGCGATTTCCCCGTCTACGCGCGAGGCGTGACGCATCGCGGGCCGTACAAGAACGGGCCGGGCGAGATCAACGTGCCGGTGAGCGTCGGCGGGATGGTGGTGCACCCGGGGGATATCGTGGTCGGTGACCAGGATGGCGTGCTGGCCATCGCGCCGTCGGACGTGGCGGCGGTGATCGAGGGGGCGCGCAGGCAGGCGGCCAAGGAGGAAGCGGCGCTGAAGTCGATCGCCGAGGGGCGCTTCGATCGCTCGTGGGTGGGGGCGCAGCTTGATCGGATGATGAATGGGTGAGGCGCGGGCGGGCGCGTGTTCTCCTGCGACGCCTCGCTGCTATGGAGACGGCAGCTTCGGCGTGTCGAGTACGGCCGCTTTTGCGGCGAGAAGCTGATCGGCCGATACGTCGAAGCGGCGCAGCCATGCGTTGCTGCTGGTGACCGAGTTATAGACGGACGTGTCGCCGTTGATCGTGCCGTGCTGAAGAATCGAGACGGTCTCGGCGACAAGAGGGCGGAGCGCGGCATTGAGCACGACGTAGGCGGGCGGCGCGGACATGGCTGGATCCTCGTGTCCTGCGCAGGCTTCGGGGGTCACGCCAGCACGGATCATCCATCCTTGGGCGCACGGCACCAGGTCGAACCAGTCTTTCGGCAGTTCGGACTTCAGCGCTTCGACACCGCCGACCCTTCCCAGCATTGCCTTGTCGATGAGGGTGAGCCAGTCGACAGTCTTGATGCTGCCGGTGAGGTCCCGGACCTCCATTGCAATCGGATTGCCGATGTCGACGCCCAAGCCAAGCCGTCGCGCCAGATAATATTCGCTGCTCTCGTTTTCCGTGCGGCCGGTAGGGGACAGGTTTATCGCCAGCCCGGCACGTCCATGCACCGCGTCAAGCGCTGTCGCCATCGTTTGGAAGAGCGACACGAACTCGGCGGGGTTTTCGCGGACGAATGGAGCGGGCAGGCTGAATACGGCGACATCCAGCCCTCGCGTGCCTAGATCCGCCTGGAATTTTTCGAGGCAGAACGTTGTGAATTCGAAGTACGACGCATCACGTGCTGTTTCGCCGCCGACATAGCACGCATCAAATCCTTCGTTTTCCCCCGTCTTTTTTTCAAGTTTCCAAAGCGAGGGGGCATTCTCGAATCGCGATACACGCTTTTCGTTGAACCAGAGCCAGGTGATAGGGGCCATGTCCTCTCTTGCCGTGGCTTGGCGGGCGAGAGCAAGGTAGGCGTCGAACATGGCTGCAATGGCTTGCCGTTTTCCGCTCGTGTAACCGTCCTTGAAGTACAGGAGCGCACGCACCGCGAGCGCGGCGCCGATGCCCTCGTGCGCATAGCGAGGCTCGAAGAGCGCGTAGGGCAGCATTCCGAATTTCGATAGCGCTTGAGCGCGCGACAAAAGTTCCTTGCTTGTCTGCATGACTGGATGGCCGTTATGGCAAGGTGACGGGAGCGGGAGGCATCGGCGGCGGGACACCAAGCATTGCTCTTGCGGCGCCCTGCTCAAATACATCATCGGCCTCTGACAAGGCTGCACGATTTGTGGATTGTGCTGATTCGGTGCGTTCACTGTCTGAACAGCCACAATCGGCCGGATCCATTAGCGCGACTTTGTTCGAACTTCCGGCGATTCTCGCATAAGCGTCTTGCTGTTTCCGGCTGTGACGATCCGGTGGAAACTTGATTTCGACCACGCTCTTTATGTTGCCCTGGATCGGGGCGAGCGAGGCATCGTTGACTATCACGACATCTGGACGGCGAATATTCCCGATGCCTGGCGTATAGCCGCCCAATCCGCCGGCCCAATGTTTCCGAATCCAGCCGGGAAGATAGGCGTGCGCCTTTGTTGACATCCCGGAATCCATGATTGGTGCCGGGGGATCGCGGGACATGTCGTAGTTGATCTCTGCCTTGTAAGGGCTCCGATAATCACTCATCGCATCAGCGACCTTGAGCCTGCCGCTGACACACTGCTGCTTGAGCCGCTGGCCGCCAAGACCGATCGACGGCACCGCGTCGCACTTGCATACGACAGCGCACAGCACCTGCCTGTCCCGAGGATCGAGGGAGTCCCGGCGCGCGCGTATCGTGTTGGTTCGACCATGTCCCGGTCCTGTCCTCGGTCTTGTCGAGCCGGAGTGGGTGTCTCGCGAGTCAGCCGTCATGCCGGGCTCGCGTGCTGGAACTTCAGCGACACCTCTGTATTCGAATCGAGCCAGTCGGTGTACCCGTTGGCATCGGTGGCCCCGTTGATGACTTGTCCATCGGAACTGCTGACGATATACAGGTAGTTTGCGATTGGCTCGCCCGTATCATCGTCGACGACCAGGAAGCGACCACGGTGAGGGCCGGCCTCGTTCGAAGCGGAGGATCGGAGCAGGACACTGACCCCGCCTCCTATCGAGCCCGATGCGCTGGAAGTGGCAGGCGACGCTGTCGCGTTGCTTTGCGACGCAATGAGCGTTGCACCGCAAGCCGTCATGTCGCCTTCGCTGGCGACGGCTCGACCGTTGAAGCTCATGCGCAGTTCGGTCTTCACCCGCACGATCGGAAAGATGCCGCCGCAACGAGGGCAGGACACCATGTCGCCGATCAGCGCGATGGGCTTGCCGTCGTCGGTGTTGGTCGGGTCGCACGCCAGTACGCGACCGCCGTGCGAGCTCGCGTCGCCTTCGCGGATAAATGCAAATCCCATGGTACTTGGCCCTCTCCTTGGAATGTCGGGGCGAATGTACCAGTGCTGCAGGGGGCGTTATTGTCCGCCCTCAAGCTTGTCTATTTCTCTATTTATCAGGCGTGCCGGGCACGCGATATGAATGCCGTGGCTGTTTGACTCGGCGAACGAAAAGCGCTTTTGCTCCGCCGACGCAACCGAATATCGATGAGCCGATTTGATTCGCGCATCATCGCTACGCTCATGTAACCGCGCCTCCAGCTCGTCATTCGAGGTGGAGGCGCGTTTGTGTCCGAGGCGAATCCGAACCCTACATCAGCACGATGTCGTACTGCTCCTGGCTCAGGTTCGATTCCACCTGCAGCGACACCGGCTTGCCGATGAAGTCGATCAGCATCGCCAGATGCTGCGATTCCTCGTCGAGGAACAGATCGATCACCTGCTGCGAGCCAATCACGCGAAACTCCCGCGGATTGAACTGCCGCGACTCGCGCAGGATCTCGCGCAGCACGTCGTAGCAGACGGTGCGCGGCGTCTTCACCTGCCCCTTGCCCTGGCACACCGGGCAGGGCTCGCAGAGCACGTGCGCGAGCGATTCGCGAGTGCGCTTGCGCGTCATCTCCACCAGCCCGAGCTGCGAGAAGCCGTTTACCGTCACGCGCGTGCGATCGCGCGACAGCGCCTTCTTCAGCTCGCCGAGCACGGCGTCGCGATGCTCGGCGTTCTCCATGTCGATGAAGTCGATGATGATGATGCCGCCGAGGTTGCGCAGCCGCAGCTGCCGCGCGATGGTATGCGCGGCCTCGAGATTGGTCTTGAAGATGGTGTCGTCGAAGTTGCGCGCGCCGACATAACCGCCGGTGTTGACGTCGATGGTCGTCATCGCCTCGGTCTGGTCGATCATCAGGTAGCCGCCCGACTTCAGGTCGACGCGCCGCGACAGCGCGCGCTGGATCTCGGCTTCGATGTTGTAGAGATCGAACAGCGGCCGCTCGCCCGTGTAGTGGTGCAGCCTGGCGCTGACCGCCGGCGTGAACTCGCGCGCGAAGGTCGACAGCCGCGCGAAGGTCTCGCGCGAATCGACCTGGATCTTGGAGGTGTCGTCGTTGGCGAAATCGCGCAACACGCGCTGCGCCAGGTCGAGATCCTGGTAGAGCAGGCTGGTGGGCGGCAGCCGCTGCGCCTGCGCGACGATGGTCGCCCAGGTCTTGCGCAGGTAGGTGACGTCGGCGCCCAGTTCCTCGCCGGTGGCGTCCTCGGCGATGGTGCGCACGATGTAGCCGCCTTTCTCCTCGGCCGGGATCACGGCGGTCAGGCGCGCGCGCACCGCCTCGCGCTCGGCCTCGCTCTCGATCTTCTGCGAGATGCCGATATGCGGTTCCTGCGGCAGGTAGACCAGCGTTCGCCCGGCGATGCTGACCTGGGTCGAGAGCCGCGCGCCCTTGGTGCCGATCGGGTCCTTGATCACCTGGACCATCAGCGTCTGGCCCTCGTACACGGTCTTCTCGATCGGCTGGTGCGGCGTGCTGTTGTGCGTGTCGCCCGGCAGGCGCGGCTGCCAGATGTCGGCCACGTGCAGGAAGGCGGCGCGCTCCAGGCCGATGTCGATGAAGGCCGACTGCATGCCCGGCAGCACGCGCACCACCTTGCCGAGATAGATGTTGCCGACGCGGCCGCGCGAGAGCGTGCGCTCGACGTGAAGCTCCTGCACCGCGCCTTGCTGCACGAGCGCGACCCGCGTTTCCTGCGGTGTGATGTTGATCAGGATTTCTTCGTTCATGGTGGGCTCAGAAGGCGACGCGCGCCGCGCGCAGCAGCGCGGCGGTCTCAAAAAGGGGCAGACCCATGATACCGGAATGCGAGCCGTCGATTCGCTCGACGAACTCGGCGGCCCGGCCCTGGATCGCATAGGCACCGGCCTTGCCGAACGGCTCGCCGCTGGCCACGTAGCGCGCCAGCGCCTCGGCGCCGACCGCCGCGAACTGCACCACCGAGCGCGACAGCGCCGGCATCAGCGGCTTGCCCTCGGCATCGACCACGGCCAGCGCGGTCAGCACCTCGTGCCGGCGGCCGGCCAGGCGCGCCAGCATCGCCAGCGCCTCGTCGGCCGAGGCGGGCTTGCCGAGGATCTTGCCGTCGATCGTCACCGTGGTGTCGGCCACCAGCACCGGCGCGGCCGGCAGCGCGCTGGTCACCAGCCGCGCGCGCGCCGCGTCGGCCTTGGCCGAGCACACGCGCACCACGTAGTCGTCGGCCGCCTCGCCGGCCAGCTCGGCCTCGAGCGCCTCGGCATCCTCGTCGGGACGCGGCAGCAGCAACTCGAAGGCGACGCCGAGCTGGCGCAGCAGCTCCTGCCGGCGCGGGCTCTGCGAGGCGAGATAGACGAACGGGTAGGTCGAATCGGGCAGGAGGCGGTCGGACATCGTCATGGTTCTCGTTGGGGCACATGACGGCGCGCGAACGCGGCGCGTCATGCGCGGTGGTAGGGGTGATTCTGCGTGATGCTCCACGCGCGGTAAAGCTGCTCGGCCAGCAGCACGCGCACCATGCCGTGCGGCAGCGTGAGACTGGAGATCCGCAGCAGCAGGTCGGCGCGGGCCTTGAGCTCGGGATCGAGCCCGTCGGCGCCGCCGATCACGAAGGCCACGTCGCGGCCGTCCTGCTGCCAGCCCGGCAGCGCCTGGGCGAGCTGCATCGAGGTCCAGTCGCGGCCGCGCTCGTCGAGCGCGACCAGCCGCGCGCCCTTGGGCAGCGCGGCCTCGATCCTGACGCGTTCGGCGGCCATCACGCTCTCGGCGCCGCGGCCGCCCGAACGCAGCTCGGGCTTGAGCTCGCGCAGTTCGATGCGCAGCTCGGGCGGCATGCGCCTGGCGTATTCGTCGAACCCGTCGGCTACCCAGCCGGGCATCTTGTGGCCGACCGCGACGATGTGCAGCTTCATGGCTTCAGGCCTGCTTCGGAGGCAAGGACCGGGATCGGCGGCACGGCTTCAGCGACGGCGCGCGGCGGTCTTGCGGGCCGGGCGGGCGGCCGGCGCGGCTTCTTCGCCGTCCTCCTCCTCGTCGGCTTCCGAGGCGCGCGCGGGGCCGCTGCCGCCGAGCTTCAGGCGCACCGGCTTGTCGCCCCAGATCTCTTCCAGGTTGTAGTACTGGCGCAGGGCCGGCTGGAGGATGTGAACCACGGCGTCGCCGCAGTCGACCAGCACCCATTCGCCGGTGTCCTCGCCTTCGGAGCTGACCACGTCGCCGCCGGCTTCCTTGACCTTCTCTCGCACGCTGGAGGCGAGCGCCTTGGTCTGGCGGTTCGAGGTGCCGCTGGCGACGATCACGCGGTCGAACAGTTCGGTCAGGTGGCTGGTGTTGAACACCTTGATGTCTTGCGCCTTGACGTCTTCGAGGGCGTCGACGATCACGCGCTGCAGTTTGCGGATATCCATATCAGGGATGGTAGAGACGATGTTGAAGAATATAGGCCCAGACGGTGGAGGGCACGTGTTCGGCCTCCGCGTCAGGGACTTGGGCGCGACGCGCGATGCATTCGCGCAGATGCGCGCGGATATCGGTGGCGGCGATATCGAAGGCGAGCGTGGTATCGACCAGCACGCGCCCGGCCGGGCTCGCTTGCAGCTCGGCCGCCTCGGCGCGGCGCGCGGCGATTTCGGCGGCCACCACGGGCGGCGCCGCCGACAGCTCGAAGCCGGGCCGCGTGGCCACGCACAGGTGAGCCAGCTCGAACAGGCGCCGCCAGTCGCGCCAGGTATCGAGCCGCACCAGTTGGTCGGCGCCGATCACCAGCGACAGCGAGGCTTCGGGGCCGACCCGCTCGCGCCAGCGCAGCAACGTCTCGGCGGTATAGGTCGGGCCTTCGTGCTCGATCTCGTCGGTGGCCACCGTCACCTGCGTGCCGGGCAGGGCCAGCGAGGCGGCCGCGGCGCGCGTCATCGCCAGCCGGTGCCCGGCGGCCGACACGTCGCGCTTCTGGTAAGGCTGGCCGGCCGGCATCAGCACCAGCTCGGTCAGCCCCAGCACCTCGGCGAAACGACGCGCGAGCGCGAGATGCCCGTCGTGGATCGGGTCGAAGGTGCCGCCGAGGATGCCGATCCGGCGCGGCAGGGGAGTCGGTCGAGCCTGGGTATCCAGAACGGGTCCTTTTCGGTCAGGGCTTTCCATGGGAACGGGCGAGCGGCTCACAGCCAGTCGCGCGGCACCAGGAAATCGCTGTACAGGCGCGCCTCCGGCGTGCCCGGCTCGGGCTGCCAGTCGTAGCGCCAGCTCGCCAGCGGCGGCATCGACATCAGGATCGACTCGGTGCGCCCGCCGCTTTGCAGGCCGAACAGGGTGCCGCGATCGAACACCAGGTTGAACTCGACGTAGCGGCCGCGCCGGTAGGCCTGGAACTCGCGCTCGCGCTCGCCATAGGGCGTGTCGCGGCGGCGTTCGACGATCGGCAGGTAGGCGGCGAGGAAGGCGTCGCCCACGCCCTGCATCAGCTCGAACGAGCGCTCGAAGCCGGGCTCCGACAGGTCGTCGAAGAAGATCCCGCCGATGCCGCGCGTCTCGTTGCGGTGCTTGAGGAAGAAATACTCGTCGCACCAGCTCTTGAAGCGCGGGTAGTACTCGCCGCCGAACGGCGCCAGCGCATCGCGGCAGGCCGCGTGGAAGTCGCGCGCGTCCTCCTCGTAGCCGTACACGGGCGTGAGGTCCATGCCGCCGCCGAACCAGAAGATCGGCGCCTCGCCGGCCTTGGTGGCCACGAACATGCGCACGTTCATGTGCACGGTCGGGCAATGCGGGTTGCGCGGATGCAGCACCAGCGACACGCCGAGCGCCTCGAAACCGCGCCCGGCCAGTTGCGGGCGCGCCGCGCTCGCCGAGGGCGGCAACGCGTCGCCGGAGACGTCCGAGAAGCCGATTCCCGCGCGCTCGAAGAACGCGCCGTTCTCGAGGATGCGCGTGCAACCACCGCCGCGCAGACGCTCCTCGGGCCCGCGCCGCCACGCGTGCGTGGCCAGCGGCGTGCCGTCGAAGGCGCCGAGCGCGTCGGCGATGCGGGACTGCAGCGTTTCCAGATAGGCGCGTACGCGCTGCGTGTCGAAAGTCGAATCGGTGCTCATGGCTTCGGAAAGGGGGCGCGGACGATGCGGCGCGGATATCGATTGCCGGATTGTAGACCTTCCGCCGGCAGCGGCCAGGCGCGCGCGGCGCGCCATGAAAAACGCCGCCCGGCACGGATGCCGGGCGGCGCGCTCGGGCCTCAGCCCTGCTTGCGGTTCAGCGCGCGATGGCCGATGTCGCGGCGGTACTGCATGCCTTCGAAGTTGATCTGGTTGATCGCGTCGTAGGCGGCCTGCTGCGCGCCGCGCACCGAGTCCGACAGGCCCACCACGCACAGCACGCGGCCGCCCGAGGTGACCAGCTTGTCGCCGTCGAAGCTGGTGCCCGCGTGGAAGGTGACCGAATGGCCGTTTTCCTCGGGGATGTCGTTGATGCGATCGCCCTTGCGCGGCGCGTCGGGGTAGCCATGCGCGGCCAGCACCACGCCCAGCGCGGTGCGGCGGTCCCATTCGAGCTCGACCGTGTCGAGCGTACCGGCGATCGCCTGCTCGACCACCTTCGAGAAATCGCTCTTCAGGCGCGCCATGATCGGCTGGGTTTCCGGGTCGCCCATCCGGCAGTTGAATTCCAGCGTGCGCGGATTGCCGTCCTTGTCGATCATCAGGCCGGCGTAGAGGAAGCCGGTGAAGCGGATGCCGTCGTTCTCCATGCCGCGCACGGTCGGCATGATGATCTCGCGCATCACGCGCGCGTGCATCTGCGGCGTGACGATCGGCGCGGGCGAGTAGGCGCCCATGCCGCCCGTGTTGGGGCCGCGGTCGCCGTCGAGCAGGCGCTTGTGGTCCTGGCTGGAGGCCAGCGCCAGCGCATGCTTGCCGTCCACCATCACGATGAAGCTGGCTTCCTCGCCGTCGAGGAATTCCTCGATCACCACGCGCGCGCCGGCGTCGCCGAGCTTGTTGCCCGACAGCATCATGTCGACCGCCTCGTGCGCCTCGTCCAGCGACATCGCCACCACCACGCCCTTGCCGGCGGCCAGGCCGTCGGCCTTGACCACGATCGGGGCGCCCTTGGCGTCGATGTAGGCATGCGCGGCGGCCGCCTCGGTAAAGGTCTCGTATTCGGCGGTGGGGATCCCGTGACGCTTCATGAACGCCTTGGCGAAGTCCTTCGAGCTCTCGAGCTGCGCCGCTTCCTTGGTCGGGCCGAACACCTTCAGGCCGCGCTGGCGGAAGTGGTTGACGATGCCGGCCGCCAGCGGCGCTTCCGGGCCGACCAGGGTGAAGGCGACCTGCTCGTTCTCGGCGAAATCGGCGAGATCGTCGAGCGAGCTCAGCTCGATGTTCTTCAGGCGCGCATCCTGCGCGGTGCCGCCGTTGCCGGGCGCAACGTAGACGGTCTGAACGCGCGGCGACTGGGCGAGCTTCCAGGCGAGCGCATGTTCGCGGCCGCCGGAACCGACGACGAGTAGTTTCATGGGATTCCCCGCAGACTAGAAAATAGGGCGGCCGGCGCGCGTCGAGCGGGCCGGCCGCGGAACCTGGCGGTGGCCGCCTTTCACGCGAAAGACGGACCGGTTCGCGTTCATTCGTCGACGATGAGCGCGTTGGTGTAGACCTCTTGCACGTCGTCGAGATCCTCGAGCACGTCGAGCAGCTTCTGCATCTTGACGGCGTCGTCGCCGCTGAACTCGACCTCGTTCTGCGGCTTCATGGTCACCTCGGCCAGCTCGGCCTTGAAACCGGCCGCTTCCAGCGCGTCCTTCACCTTCGAGAATTCCTGCCAGTCGCACAGCACCTCGATGCTGCCGTCCTCGTTGGTGTTGACGTCGTCGGCGCCGGCCTCGAGCGCGGCTTCCATCAGCGCGTCTTCCGAGGTGCCGGGGGCGAACAGGAACTGGCCGACGTGATCGAACATGAAGGCCACCGAGCCGTCGGTGCCCATGTTGCCGCCGTACTTCGAGAACGCGTGGCGGACTTCCGCGACGGTGCGCACGCGGTTGTCGGTCATGGTGTCGACGATGATCGCCGCGCCGCCGATGCCATAGCCCTCGTAGCGGATTTCCTCGTAGTTCGCGCCGTCCGCGCCGCCCACGCCGCGATCGATCGCGCGCTTGACGTTGTCCTTCGGCATGTTGGCGTCGGCCGCCTTGTCGACCGCCAGGCGCAGGCGCGGGTTCGAGCTCGCGTCGCCGCCGCCCAGGCGGGCCGCCACCTGGATTTCCTTGATCAGGCGCGTCCAGACCTTGCCGCGCTTGGCGTCGGCCGCTGCCTTCTTATGCTTGATGTTGGCCCATTTGGAATGACCAGCCATACCAGTTCTCCGTCACCCGCGCCGTGCGGCGGGCATGTCTTAAGCGATGTGTTGCGGGGCGCCCGATGGCGCCGCCGCGAGATGTCCCGGCTTCGCGTCCCGCCCGCGCGCATCGGGGGCGGCGGGATCGGCGCGGCCCTGGCCGGGCCACGGACGCGAAGCAGGCGATTTTACCATGCGGCGAAGCGCGCGCCGGGCGTCGCGCGCGCGGGGCGGGCCGCGGCGGCTTCGGCTGCGGC
>NZ_VWWC01000055.1:0-38908 GCF_011753175.1 Burkholderia sp. Cy-637
TGGCTGCGGCGCCGTCGCCCGCCTCAGAGCAGCGATCCGGCGACGGCGACATCCGGCTCGGCCGCGACGGCGGCATGGCGGGTGGGGGCTCGACGCGCCGCACGGCGCGGCGCGGCGGGAGCTTGGGGGGAGTGTCCATCGGCAGCCTCCTTCGAGGGGCGCGCGGCGGCCAGCGTGTCGCGCGTCCGGCTTTCGAGCACATGCTCGACGCACAGGCCGATCAGCTCGGCGTCGAGGCGTTCCAGCGAGAGCGCCGCCTCGCGCAGCGCGGCGGGGCCGGCCGAGGGCGGCGGCGCGAAGATCACGTCGCGAAAGGTTTCGGCGCGCGTGACGCGCTCGACCAGCCCGCGCAGCTCGGCGAGCCGGCGAAAGCGCGCGCGTTCCGCGCTCAGCACCAGGGCGGCGAGCAGCACGTCGAAGCGCAGCGAATCGACCGCCGCGTGCCCCGCATGCGCGGCCGCGGCGGGGTAGGCCGCCTGCGTCCGGGCGTCGGCGAACAGCGCGACGAAGCGCACCAGGCTGCCGCGCAGCCGCGCGAACGCGTCCACCACGTCGACGATCAGCGCCGCGCGTTCGGTATCGTCGCGGCGCCGCACCGGCACGATCCGCGCCGACAGTTCGCCATGCCGGACCTCATCGTCCGTCCATTGTGTTGACATGCTCATGCACCTGTCGCGCCACGCGCGGCCGCGGGCCCGAACAGCGGGCCACCGCGCCGCCGGCACGATCCTGTAGATCGGGGTTGCGAGATGTCACGTAATATACAGCAGAATATAACGATGCCGATATCCGCGGCATGTCGGGATCGGCGGACCCGTAACCAGGAATTCGAGGCGATGGAAGACAGGATGGACGACGGCAGGCAGGCGGTGGGCGAGCATTTCTCGATGGCGGCGATGGAGCATGCGCGCGCCATGACCTGGCGCGCGGTGGACGCGATGGCGCTGGAAATCGGCGTGGGGATGCGCGAATCGGAGGCGAACGCACGCTGCAAGGCGTTGCTGCATGAGATGGGGATGGATCGCCTCTGGCACCCGATCCTGATCCGGTTCGGCGAGAACACGCTGAAGACCTTCAAGGAGCGTCCCGGGCACGACCCGGTGCTGGCCGCCGACGACATCTTCTTCGTCGATCTCGGCGCGGTCTGGGACCGCCACGAGGGCGACGCGGGCGCCACCTTCGTGGTGGGCGGCGACGCGGCGATGCAGGCCTGCGCGCGCGCCGCGAAGACGGTGTTCGACGAGGTGGCCGAGCATTGGCGCGTCAGCGGCGCGGGCGGCACCGAGCTCTATCGCTACGCGGCCGAGCGCGCCGAGGCGCATGGCTGGCGCCTGAACGTCGATATCAAGGGCCATCGCGTCAGCGATTTCCCGCACGCGATCCACAAGGCCGGCAATCTCGGCGATTATCCCGGCGTGCCGGCTTGCGGGCTGTGGGTGCTGGAGATCCAGATCGCGCATCCGACGCGGTCGTTCGGCGCGTTCTACGAGGATCTGCTGATTTGAGGCGAGGTGACGGGCGCCGCTGAATCGCGGGGCGAGGCGATTGCATTGGAATTCGGGTGGCTTCGTCGGCGCATTCCACCATGACGTCGAATGTGACGCCGCATTCGCATCGCTCCGGCTTGCTGCCATTTACCCGCCAGCCGCGCGCCAGCCCCTGCTTGCTACACTGCCCGGCATCCCCGCCCGTTCCCGGTGAATCGCGATGAAGCCGACCCTGCTGGTCCTGATTCCGCTGCGCGACGACGCGCGCGCCGCCATCGCCGCGCAGTTCGACCTGATCCATGCCCCCGACGAGGCCTCGCGCGCGCAGGCGGTGGCCGAGCACGGCGCGAAGGTCGAGGCGGTGCTGACCAACGGCAGCACCGGCCTCACCGAGGACGAGCTCGCGCGCCTGCCCGGGCTCGTCTTCCTCAATGCGCTCGGTGCCGGCTACGAGAACCTGCCGGTGGCGGCGGCACGCCGACGCGGCATCGCGATCGCGCACGGGGTGGGCGCCAACGACGATTGCGTGGCCGATCACGCTTTCGCCCTGCTGCTGGCGACGGTGCGCGGCGTGGTCCGGCTCGATGCCGCGTGCCGGGCCGGCGTCTGGCGCGACGCGCTGCCGATGCAGCCGAATTTCTCCGGCAAGCGGATCGGCATCGTCGGGCTGGGCCGGATCGGCGCCAAGATCGCGCGCCGCGCGGCCGCCTTCGATCTGGAGATCGGTTATCACAACCGCCGGCCGCGCGAGGGCGCCGAATTCCGCTACTTCCCGGCCGTGGTCGAGCTGGCGCGCTGGGCCGACTACCTGGTGGTCGCCACGCCCGGCGGCGCCGACACGCGGCACCTGATCGACGCGGCGGTGCTGGCGGCGCTCGGCGCGCGCGGTTTCCTCGTCAATGTCTCGCGCGGCAGCGTGGTCGACACGGCCGCGCTGGCCGCCGCGCTGCGCGACGGCCGGATCGCCGGTGCCGGCCTGGACGTCTATGAAGGCGAGCCCGAGCCGCCCGCCGAGCTGGTCGGGCTCGATTCGGTGGTGCTGACGCCGCACGTGGCCGGCACGTCGCCGGAGGCGCGCGATCGCACCATCGAGCTGTTTCTCGAGAACGCCGCGCGCCACTTCGCCGGGCAGCCGCTGCTCACGCCGCTGCAAGCCTGAGCGCCGGCTCAGGCGAGGTGACGAAGGGCGGCTTCATGCGAAGCGAAAGGCCGGGCGCGCGAATGGCGTCCTTCCCGGTTTCCGCGCAAAACCCCCTAGAAAAGCCCGATTTCCTGCGGAAAACCGTATCGAAACGCATGACGCGAAGCGGCGTATCGAAATGCGAAGCGCCTGCGAACAGCCGCTTCGCGAGCCTCGATCCGCCACACTTCCTGGCATCGCGCCGCCCGCTTTCTCCGTGACAACCCTTACGGATTGCTGCTTCCTGTTTGTTTTTGTGCCTTCGCCAACGCCGAAAACGATGCAATTTCGCAACTGATTCGACAGCGAATCGACACTTCTCTTTGGCCTGGCGAGCCGAGGCAGTACACTCGCGCCGCGGTCATCCCGACATCCACCGCGCCGATACCGGCCAACGCGGCGACACGTTCGCGCAACCGGTTCGGGCGCTGCCGGCACAACCGGCCATCGCTTCGATAACACTCAATTCACACCGCACCAGATTCGGTGCTGCCTCGCTCGCCGTGCTCGCGCACGGCCCGGCAGCGCCGTTCGCAGGAGACGACCTTGCTCAAGAAAATGACCGCCGCCGCGGCAATCGCCGCTTTCGCTTCCCTCGCGCACGCCCAGAGCAGCGTGACGCTTTACGGCCTGATCGACACCGGCATCAGCTACGTCAACCACAGCGCGGTGGGCACCACCGGCTCGGCCAAGCGCTTCAAGTACGACGACGGCGTGGCGCAGGGCACGCGCTGGGGCCTGCGCGGCTCGGAAGACCTCGGCTCCGGCCTGAAGGCGATCTTCCTGCTCGAGAACGGCTTCAACACCGGCACCGGCGCGATCAACCAGGGCGGCGCGATGTTCGGCCGCCAGGCCTATGTGGGCCTGTCGAAGAACGGCATCGGCTCGCTGACCTTCGGTCGCCAGTACACGTTCTCCACCGACGTGCTCGGCAACCAGTATTCGGCCGGCACCAACACCGTCGCGGGCAACTACGCGTACCACATCAACGACTTCGACCAACTGGTGAACAGCCGCATCAACAACGCGGTCAAGTTCTCGTCGGCGAACTTCTCGGGCGTCACCTTCGGTGCCCTGTACGGCTTCTCGAACCAGGCCGGCGCATTCAGCGGCTCGGCGCCGGTGAACGGCTCGACCGGTTCCTCGCGTGCCTACAGCTTCGGCCTGAACTACGCGGCGGGCGCCTTCTCGATCGGCGCGGCCTACACCGACATCAGCTACCCGACCGCCGAAGTCCCGGCCTTCCCGACCTCGATCGCCAACGTGGCGGCGGGCGGCACCGGCGGCGGCAAGGACCTGCGCACCTTCGGCGTCGGCACGCGCTACCAGCTCGCCAACGCGGCCCTGTTCGCGCTGTACACGAACACCCGCATCGAGGCGCTGAACGGCGCGACCACGGCGCTCGACGCGGTGGACGTGGGCGGCCGCTACAACTTCACGCCGGCTCTCGCGGGCGGCCTGGCCTATACCTACACGCGCATGCACGACGCGTTCGGCGGCCACTGGAACCAGGTCGACGCGAGCCTCGACTACGCGCTCTCCAAGCGCACCGACGTCTACCTGCTGGCGATCTACCAGAAGGCCTCGGGCCGCAACGGTGCACAGGACGTGCAGGCGCAGATCGGCTCGAGCACGGCCTTCTTCGGCCCGTCGGGCAACGGCACCAGCAACCAGGTGGCCGCGCGCGTGGGTATCCGCCACAAGTTCTGACGTCCTGATCGATATCGCTTCGGAGGGGCCGCTCGCGGCCTGTCCGGAACGAGACAGCGCCGGTCCCGCGCGAGCGGGCCGGCGCTTTTTCATTGGCGTGGCGATATCAGCGCGGCTGGGCTTCGACGGGCGTCACCACGTCCGCCTGCACAAGCTCGGGCGGGTTTGCCGCCTCGGCCTCGGCCTGGCCCTGGCCCGGCTCGACGCGCGGCCCCAGTTCGCCTTCCCACTTCGCCAGCACGGCGGTGGCGATGCTGTTGCCGAGCACGTTGGTGGCGGTGCGCCCCATGTCGAAGAACTGGTCGATGCCCATCACCAGCAGCAAGCCCGCCTCGGGCAGGTGGAACATCGGCAGGATCGCCGCGACCACCACCAGCGAGCCGCGCGGCACGGCGGCCATGCCCTTGCTGCTGATCATCAGGATCAGCAGCATCGAGACCTGCTGGCCCAGCGACATCGGCACGTTGAAGGCCTGCGCCACGAAGATCGCCGCGAAGGATTGATACACCATCGAGCCGTCGAGGTTGAACGAGTAACCGAGCGGCAGCACGAAGCCGACCAGCCGCTTGCGGATGCCGAAGCGCTGCAGCACCTCGATCAGCTTCGGGTAGGCCGCCTCGCTGCTGGCGGTGGAGAAGGCGATCATCACCGGCTCGCGGATCGACACGGCCAGCTCGCGCATGCGCGGGCCCAGGCAGGCGCGGCCGATCGCGTACAGCGCGAGCCACAGCGCGGCGAGCGCGACATAGAACCAGCCGATCAGCTTGCCGTAGGTGAGGATCACCGCCAGCCCCTGCACCGTCACCACGCCCGCGATGGCCGCGAAGATGCCGAGCGGCGCGAAGCCCATCACGGCATGGGTGGCCAGCAGCATCACCTCCACCAACCCGTCGATGGCGCCTTTCAGGAAGCGCCCGGGCTCGCCGCGCAGCTTGCCCAGTGCGATGCCGAAGAAGGCCGAGAACACCAGGATCTGCATGATCTCGTTGTTCGCCATCGCCTCGGTGATGCTGCGCGGGAACAGGTGGGTGAGGAAGTCCTTCAGGTTCAGCGCGTCCGTCTTCAGGTGGGTGGACTGGCTCGCGGCGGGCAGCGCGATGTCCAGATGCGCGCCCGGCTGCGCGAGATTGACGAAGGCCAGGCCCAGCGCCAGCGAGACCAGCGAGGCGCAAGCGAACCAGCCGATCGCGCGCAGGCCGATGCGGCCGATCGTGCCGGCGTTGTCCATGCTGGCGATGCCCGACACCAGGGTGGCGAACACCAGCGGCGCGATGATCATCTTGATCAGCCGCAGGAAGATGTCGGTGACGATCGCGAAGTTTGCGGCGATCGCGTTGGCCTCGGCGGCGCTGCCCGCGGCCAGGTGGCAGGCATAACCGACCGCGACGCCGAGCGCCATCGCGAGCAGGATCCAGCGGGTGAGCTTGCGTTGCGGATTCATCTCGGGACTCCTGATTGACGGGGCTCAGGCGGGACGCGCCAGCGCGACGGCCTCGACCTCGACGGCCGCGCCGTAGTGCAGCTCGCTCACGCCGGCCACCGCGCGCGCCGGGCGATGCGCGCCGATCCACTCGGCGTAGAGGCGGTTGAAGACCGGCCACATGGCGATATCGGTGACGTAGACACGCACCTGCACCAGCGCCGCGCGCGTCACGCCGGCTTGCGCCAGGCAGCCGTCGAGATTGGCGAGCACCTGGCGGACCTGTTCCTCGAAGGGGCGCGCGGCGAGCGGCTCGCCGGCCGCCGACACGGGCAACTGGCCCGAAACGTGGACCAGGCCGGCGGCCACGCAGACATGCGAGTAATGGCCGGCGGGCGGCGCGATGCTCGCGCAATTGGCGGTGAGGATCGGCAGGGCCGTATCGAGTTCGGACATGGTAGGGACTCCGGAGGAATGGACGGGCGGCGGCGAACGGATTCGTGAACTGGACGAAATATACAATAATAGAAAAAATGTACAATAGCGGGAATGACCGATTGCCGCTCGGCAACGGGCGCGCCAGGATGGCGTGCCTCCGCGCGAACGAAACATGGATGAGGACGGAGCCCGACGATGAGAAACCAGGCCGAATTGCTGCTGCTCGACAAGAACGTGGTGGAGCGCCTGCTGACGCCCGATGACGTGCTGGCCGCCGTCGAGACCGCCTTCGACCTGCACCGGCGCGGCGCCGGGCGCGTGTTCCCGGTGATCCGCGAGCCGCTGGCCGGTGGCGGCGTGTTCGGCATCAAGGCCGGCGACGTGCCCGACGAGGCGCTGCTCGGCTTCAAGGCGGCCGGCTTCTGGCCCGCCAATCGCGGCCTGGGCGGCGAGCCGCACCAGGCCACCGTGATGCTGGTCGATCCGGCCACCGGGCGGCCGCGCTGCGTGATCGACGGCAATGCGATCACCACCATGCGCACCGGCGCGGCGGGCGCGCTCGGCTTGCGCGCGCTGGCGCGGCCCGACAGCCGTCGGCTGTGCGTGTTCGGCACCGGCGTGCAGGCGGGCGTGCAGCTGGATTTCGCGCTGCGGCTGCTGCCTTCGATCGATTCGGTGGTCTATCTGACGGCCGCGCGCGAGCCCGATCCGGCCTTCGAGGCGCGCTTCGGCGCGCGCTGCGCGATCTCGGCCGCGCGCGATGCCGATGCGGCGGTGGCCGGCAGCGATATCGTGATCACGGCCACGCCGGGCGGCGGCGCGCTGTTCGGGCTGGAGGCGGTGCGGCCCGGCACGCACCTGAACGCGGTCGGCGCCGATACCAAGGGCAAGCGCGAGCTGCCGGCGGGCTTGCTCGACCGCGCGCGGCTGGTGGTCGACGATCGCGCGCAGGCGCGCCAGATCGGCGAGGCGCAGTGGGTGCCCGAGCGCGAGTGCGCCGAACTCGGCGAACTGCTGGCCGCGCCCGGGGCCTTCCCGCGCGGCGCCGACGAGATCACCGTATTCGACATGACGGGCCTGGCGCTGCAGGACCTGACCGTGGCGCGCATGCTGCTCGAGCGCGCCGAACAGGCGCGGCTCGGCACGCGCGTGGCCTGGCCCTGGTGAGGCGGGAGGCGCTCGGCCGCGCTTACCAGCCGTAGAAGCGCGGCCAGGTCTGCACCGAGCCGTCGGCCGCGATCGCCTGGTACTCGGGATGCTGGGCGCCGGTGGCGCAGGCATGGTTCGGCAGGATCCGCAGCCGCGTGCCGATCGGCAGGCGCGTGGCGATCTCCCGATCGGGCTCGCCCACGCGCTGCAGGATGCCGTGCTCCTGGTTCGCGCTGCCGAGCAGGTAGCCGTCGAGCACGCTGCCGTCCTCGGCGCATACCAACCCGTAGCCGAAGTCCCGCGCCTGGCGCTGGGTGCCGCGATCGCGGCTCATCGCCATCCAGCCCGCGTCGACGATCGCCCAGCCTTTTTCCTCCTGGTGGCCGATCACGGTGGTCAGCACGCTCAGCGCGATCTCGTCGGTGCCGCACACGCCGACGTTGTGCATCACCAGGTCGAACATCACATACACGCCCGCGCGCACCTCGGTCACGCCCTCGAGCCGCTCGGCCGACAGCGCGGTGGGCGTCGAGCCGATGCTGACCACCGGGCAGGGCAGGCCCGCCGCGCGCAGCCGCTCGGCCGCCAGCACCGCGCCGGCGCGTTCCTGCTCGGCGATCCGCACCAGGTCCTCGTGGCGGTGATAGTCGTAGCTCGACCCCGCATGCGCGAGCACGCCGCCGAGCTGCATGCCGCCGTCCACCAGCGCGCGGCCCACCTCGATCAGGCGCTCGTCGGCGGGCGCGAGGCCGGAGCGATGGCCGTCCACGTCGATCTCCACCCACACCTCGAAACTCGCGCCCTGCTCGCGGCCGAAGGCGGCGATCGCCTTGGCCGAAACCAGGCTGTCGGCCACCAGCTTCAGGTCGCAGCCGCGCCGGATCAGCGCCAGCGCCTGGGGCAGCTTGCCGGGCACCATGCCGACCGCGTAGACGATGTCGTCGATGCCCTGCGCGAAGAACTGCTCGGCTTCCTTGAGCGTCGAGACCGTGATGCCGCGCGCGCCGGCCGCGAGCTGGGCGCGCACCACCGGCTCGCACTTGGTGGTCTTCACATGCGGGCGGAAGCGCACGCCGAGCGCGTCCAGGCGCTGCTGCATGCGCTCGATGTTGCGCTGCATGCGCGGCACGTCGATCAGGGCCGACGGGGTGGGGAGCGTGTCGATTCGCATCATGGGATCCTTCGGGGAGCGCGGCGCCGGGCAAGGCCCGGCCGCGTCGGGTTTCGGTTCGAGCATGATAGGGGCGCCGCGCCGCGCCGGGATTAAGCGCCGCGAAACCGGGCATTCAACGCGCCTGAATGCCGGCGCGCCGCCTTCTGTCTTAAGCTGCGGGTTCGATGCGCGGTTCGCGCGCCTTCATCGAATTTGACAAAAAGTATCGATTTGGACAAAATATCTCGAATCCGGTCCAGCCGACCGAGCTCGATTTCCATCGATCCGTCCCAGTGAGCCCCTCATGAGCCAGCCGAACCTCCCGACCTATGCCGATGTCGCCGCCGCCGCCGAACGCATCGCGGGTCACGCCCACCGCACGCCCGTGCTGACCTCGCGCACCGTCGACGAGGAACTGGGCGCGCAGGTCTTCTTCAAGTGCGAGAACCTCCAGCGCATGGGTGCCTTCAAGTTCCGCGGCGCCTTCAACGCGCTGTCGCGCTTCAGCGAGGCGCAGCGCAAGACCGGCGTGGTGGCCTTCTCCTCGGGCAACCATGCGCAGGCCATCGCGCTGTCGGCCAGGCTGCTCGGCATGCCGGCCACCATCGTGATGCCGCACGACGCGCCGGCCGCCAAGGTGGCCGCCACGCGTGGCTACGGCGGCCGCGTGGTGATCTACGACCGCTACCGGGACGACCGCGAGCAGATCGGCCGCGCGCTCGCCGAGAAGGAAGGCCTCACGCTGATCCCGCCTTACGACCACGCCGACGTGATCGCCGGGCAGGGCACGGCGGCCGCCGAGCTGTTCCAGGAAGTGGGCGCGCTCGACGCCGTGTTCGCGCCGCTCGGCGGCGGCGGGCTGCTGTCGGGCACCGCGCTGGCCACCCGCGAGCTGTCGCCGGGCGCCGAGCTCTACGGCGTCGAGCCGGAAGCCGGCAACGACGGCCAGCAATCCTTCGCCTCGGGCTCGATCGTCCATATCGATACGCCCAAGACCATCGCCGACGGCGCGCAGACGCAGCATCTCGGCAATCTGACCTTCCCGATCATCCGCCGCGACGTGAACGCGATCCTGACCGCCAGCGATGCCGAGCTGGTCGAGTGCATGCGTTTCTTCGCCTCGCGCATGAAGATGCTGGTCGAGCCGACCGGCTGCCTGTCCTTCGCGGCGGTGCGCCAGCGCAAGGCGGAGCTCGAGGGCAAGCGCGTGGGCGTCATCGTCAGCGGCGGCAATGTCGACCTGGAGAAGTTCTGCGCGCTGATCGGCGCGGCGGGCTGAAGTTCGCGGGGGGCCCTGCGAGGTCCGCCGCGCCATCCATGCCCTCGATGCAAACGGGAGGTCGTTGCGAGTGCAACGACCTCCCGTTTTTCATTGCGCCGCAGTGCCGGCCGAGCGCCGCCACGGCGGCGGATCGAGCGCGCGCCTGGCGGCCTCGAGGAACAGGCGCTGGCGGATCGTCAGCTGCCGGCGATCCGGCACCAGCGCCATCACCGGCGCCGGCGCGAGCCGCCAGCCCGGCAGCACGCGCACCAGCCGCCCGGCCGCGATCAGCGGCGCCGCATCCCATTCCGAACGCTCGATGATGCCCAGGCCCGCCGCGGCCCAGTCGCTGATCACGGTGCCGTCGTTGGAGCCGAGCAGGCCGCTCACGCGCACCGTCACCGGCTTGGCCGGTGGCGCGCCGCGGCGGGGCGGCACGTCGGGCGTGAAGCGCCAGCGCAGTTGCTCCTCGTCGTTCTCGCGCAGGCACAGGCAGGGGTAGCGGGTCAGCTCGGAGGGATGCGAGAGCACCAGGCGCCGCGCCAGCTCGGGGCTCGCGCACAGCAGCCGCTCGTTGGGCGCGAGATGGTGGCCGATCCAGGACGAGGCGCGGATCTGGCCGATATGCACCACCACGTCGGCGTCCGGCGCGGCCGCGAAGGGGTTGTCGGCCAGTTGCAGCGAGATCTGCAGCCGGGGATGGTCGCGATGCAGGTCGCGCACGATCGGCGCGACGTGGGCGCGGCCGAAGCCGAACGGCGCGACGATGCGCAGCTTGCCGCCCACCTGGCCGCTGTCGCCGGCCAGGCGCGCCGGAATCGACTCGATCCGCTCCAGCAGTTCGACGGCTTCCTGCAGCAGTTGCCGGCCTTCCTCGGTCAGCGTCACGCCGCGCGCCTCGCGCAGCGCGAGGCGCAGCCCGAGCCGTTCTTCCAGCCGCTGCAGGCGCGAGGTCACGGCCGGCGGCGTGAGATCGAGCAGGCGCGCGGCGGCGGCCAGCGAACGCGCGGCGCCGAGCGCGCGGATCATGCGCATGTCGTCGAGGTCGAGCAAGGGCGTTCCGGTATCGATGGGTCGGGAGAGGGCGTCGTGCCGGCCGCTCGTCCCGTCCGCTCGGGCGAGCGGATCAGGGCGTCCACCGGTACACGACGATGCTGGAGCCATTGTAATTGTCCTTGGTCAGCACGTACTGGCCCGTCGAGCTCAGGTAGGCGCGCAGGCCGAACATCGAGTCGACGTCGTTGCCGACATCCATCGAGGCGGTATTGGTGTTGACCAGGGTGGTGACCAGGCTGCCGGTGGCGAGGTCGAACACGTCGATGTTCGGCACCGTGTGCACGTAGCCGACGAACAGGTAGCGCCCGGCCACGGCGATCGTCTTCGGGTTCGGGCTCGCCAGGTCGATCACCGGGTTCGGCGTGCGATTGCCGGCCATCCAGCCATGATAGATCTCGATATGGCCGTTCATCGCGGTCCAGTCCCAGAAGCCGGCGAAGCCCTGCGCCAGCACCATGGTGTCGGTCGAGCTCTGGTAGATCACCCGCGAGGTCGGCTGCGAGCTGGCCGGCACCGGCATCGCCACGCCCTTGCCCCAGGACGGCGCGCCGCTCGCGTTGAAGCCCGCGAACGGCCAGTGCGTGACCTGGCTGGAGCCCTGCAGACCGGCCCAGACGTCGCCGTTGTCGTCCAGGCAGAAGCCGCCCGTGACGATCGCGCTGGCGCCGAACAGCTTGCCCGGCAGCGAGCCGTCGGGGATCGCGATATAGCCGCTGGCGGCGGGGTTGAAGTGATAGAAGTTGTAGATGTCGGGGTTCTGCCCGTTGGCCACCAGGATGCGGTTGCCGCCGACACTGACCAGTTGTCCGAAATGCTGGCCGCGCTGGTAGTCGGTCATCGACAGGCGCGGATCGTTCGGGTAGGCGAAGGGATCGACCGTGTTGGCGACGAAGTTGCCGCCGCTGCTGCCCGAATAGATGTTCATGCCGCTGTAGAACAGCGCGCCGTCGGTGGCCGGGTCGGGCGCGGCCAGCGCCTCGAAGTTCAGCGCCTGCAGCTTCCAGACCAGGTTGCCGTTGCCGTCGTAGGCCTGCAGGTCTGTGGGGCCGTTGCGGCCCAGGTCCCAGCCGCCGCCCCAGGGATTGTTGAGCACGTAGAGCGTGCCGGCCGCGTCGCGGCCGATGCCCACCACGCGCGTGAAGCGCTTGTCGCCCACCTGGCCCTTGATGCCGGTGGTGGTGTCTAGGTAGCCGCCCGTCACGCCGAAGGTGCCGGCCAGGGTCGGCTGGCCGGTCACCGAATAGCGCTTGATGTTCATGTCGGGGCCCGAATCGCCCACCATCAGCTGGCCGGTCGGCGTGTCGTAGTAGAGCGCCGAGGGGCGCGCGCTGGCGCCCATCTGGATGGTGTTGAGCAGGGCGCCGGCCGCGCTGTACTCGACGATCGTGCCGGTGTTCTTCTGCGCGATCCACAGGTTGCCGGCCGCATCGAGCGCCAGCGCGCCGGGGCTGGCGATCTGGATGTCGCGCTGCCAGACGCCGTCGGTGCTGAACACGCGAACGCGGTTGCCGAAGTAGTCGCTCGCGTACAGTGTGGTGCCGACCGTGGCCAGTCCGGTGATCACGTCGTACTTGCTGATGTTGCTCCACACGCTGACGTTGATGGTCAGGTCGCGTAGCCCGGTGGAGCGGTTGTAGCGGCCGACGAAGCCGCTCTGGTTCTTGCCCTGCAGCGGCGTGAAGATCGAGGTGGCGTTGCCGGTGATCGCGCCGCCCTGGAACTCGGCATGCGTGCCGATCGAGCCGAGCGTCTTGCCGTTCTGGTAGACGCCCACGCCGCCGGCATTCTCGTCCCAGAACGAGGCCGTGTAGACCACGCCTTCCGGCGCGATCCACAGCGAGCGCGCGCCGTTGCCGACGTGCGAGGCGATCGTGCCGTAGGTGTTGGCGATCCAGTCGGTGGCGTATTGCGCGTGGCCGAGCGGGGCGAAGGCGGCCAGGCAGGCGGCGGCGATGGCGGCGGCGGCGCGAAGACGGGGCTTGGACATGTGAGGTCTCCTGACGAGGGGCGGGCGGCGAGGGCGGGGGCCGACAAACGTCAGACAGATATCACAGAGAAATCGGAAAAAAATTCCGCAGCCTCGAATCGGGCCGCGCGGGGCGCGGGAAAGCGGCGATTGTCACGGTTTCGTGACAGACCTGTCGCCCCGCTGACATGTTCATGTCGGGGGCGACAGGGGCGATGGCGTGCCCACCAGGTTCAGTGCTGCCGATTCATTTCGGAGCACGACGCGTCATTGCCAGGCGGCCCAGATCAGATAGCCGTTCAGCGCGAGGATCAGCAGCGTCGCGGCGGCCGCCACCGCGAGCAGCGCGCGGCCCGGCGCGAACGCGCCCATCAGCTCGCGCCGCGCCGAGAGCACCAGCAGCGCGATCATCGGCATCGGCAGCACGAAGCTCAGCACCACCTGGCTCAGCACCATCGCATGCGTGACGTCGCAGCCGGCGGCCACCACCGCGAAGGCGGGCACGATGGTGATCGCGCGGCGCAGCCAGATCGACAGGCGGCGATGGATGAAGCCCTGCATCACGATCTGCCCGGCCATGGTGCCGACCACCGAGCTGGAGATGCCCGAGCTCAGCAGCGCGACCAGGAACAGCGCGCCGGCGGCCGGCCCGAGCACGGGGATCAGGGCGTGATAGGCCTGGCCGATGTCGCTCATGCCGGGCGCGCCGTGATGGAAGGCCGAGGCGGCGGTCAGCACCATCGCCAGGTTCACGCCGCCGGCCAGGCCGAGCGCGACCACCACCTCGCGGTTGGAGAAGCGCAGCAGGCGGCGGCGCTCCGTGTCGTTGCGCGGCGCGGTGCGCTGCTGGGTGAGCCCCGAATGCAGGTAGAGCGTGTGCGGCATGATGGTGGCGCCGATGATGCCGACCGCCAGCGTCAGCGCGGTGCGATCGCTCAGTTGCGGCACCACCAGGTGCCAGGCCACCGAGCCCCAGTGTTGCGGCGCGATCAGCAGCTCGCCCAGGTAGCTCGCGCCGATCAGGCCGACCAGGGCCGCGATGGCCGCCTCGAGCGGGCGGAAGCCGCGTTTCTCGAGCAGTAGGATCGCGCAGGTGGCCAGCGCGGTGGCCACCATGCCCGCCATCAGCGGCAGATGGCAGAGCAGCGCGAAGGCCAGCGCGCCGCCGAGGAACTCGGCCAGGTCGGTGGCCATCGCGGCGATCTCGGAGGCGATCCACATGGTCCACACCAGCGGCGCCGGGAAGTGGTCGCGGCACAGCTCGGCCAGGTTGCGGCCGGTGACGATGCCGAGCTTGGCCGACATCGCCTGGAACAGCATGGCCACCAGATTGGCGGCCAGCACCACCCACAGCAACTGGTAGCCGTAGGCGGCACCGGCCTGGATATTGGTGGCGAAGTTGCCGGGGTCCATGTAGCCGATCGAGGCGACCACGGCCGGCCCGACGAAGGGCAGCAGCGCGGCGAGCCCGCGGCGGCGCCCTTCGAGCACGGCGCGCGCGGCCTGTTCGGTGCGTTCGGTGGAAAGGCCCGGCAGCGCGAGGCCGGCGGCAAGTTTGCTCGGAATGGAGGACATGTCGTATTGGGATTCTGGGCTGGAGGGAGGGCCTGTCTCGGTCTCGTGGCGCGGCCGGCGGGAAGGCGCCGGCCGCGCCACGGCGCATCAGAGCGGCACGACGTCGGGGCGCGTGCGCGGGAACTGCGCGATCACCTCGGGCGCGAGCTTCAGGTGCGCCTCGACCAATTGCGGCGGCGTGTGGGCCAGCCAGTCGGACAGCGAGACCTCCTGGTAGCGGTCGGTCTTGAAGATCTCCAGGAACACCAGGTCGGTGGTGCCGGTGTTCTGCACGTAGTGGCCGAGGCTCTTCTTCACGTAGCCGATATCGCCGGCGCGGAAATCGGCCGTCATCGCCTTGGGGCCGGTATCGAACACCGTCATGCGCGCCTCGCCCTGAATGTAGTACTGCCATTCATCGGCGTTCGGGTGCCAGTGCAGCTCGCGCATGCCGCCCGGATGAACGGTCACCAGCGCCGCGGCTACCGTCTTCGAGGCGTTGAAGTTGCTGCTGTCGGCGATCCGCACCTCGCCGCCGCGCGTCTTCACCAGCGGCCGCAGGTCGCCGAGCGAGAACACGAAGGGATAGGGCGGCGAGCCCTTGGACGAGGCGGCGGCGCGCTGCGCCTCGGCCAGCGGCCCCGGCATGTCGCCCTGGAAGATCCACAGGTTGTCGGTCGGGATGTTGCGAAACGAATCGGCCGGCACGCCGAAGTTCAGCGCCAGCACCTCGGGCGGCGTATGCGCGATCCAGTCGGTCAGCAGCAGGGTATTGAATTCGGAAGCCTTGCCGTCGTCGAAGGCGATCATGAACTCGCAGCCGTCCGAGCCGATTCCCTGCAGCGAATGCGGCAGCCCCGGCGGGAAATACCAGAGGTCGCCCTGCTTCACGTCGGCCACCTGCGGGCGGCCCAGTTCGTCGAGGATGGTGATCCGGCAGCGGCCGTCCAGCATCACCGCCCATTCGGCTTGCTGGTGCCAATGCATTTCGCGAATGCCGCCGCGCGTCAGGCGCATATTCACGCCGGAAATCGTTTCGGAAATTGCAAAATCGTCTTGCGTAACCTGGCGTGCCCAACCGCCATTCTGGATTCGCTTATGCGCGTTATTGAACGAGGACCAGAATAAGGGCATGCCGTCCACGTCGGTGGCGGGCGGATCCTGGAATGCGGGGAATTGATTGGCGAGCGGCGGATTCTTCGGGCCCGGGTCCACCAGGCTACGCGGATTGGCGGCATTGATCGCGCCTTCCGGCGGGCTGTCGGGATTGCCGAAGGAAGCGGCTTTCGCCGAGGCGGCGACGCCCGCCGCGGCGAGCGCGCCGGCCGTTTGCGCGAGCATCTTGCGACGTTGCAGATTGGTCATGCCTGACTCCGTTATGGGTTTCGGGATTGCGGGGATGCGAATTGCCATTCGAATTTCAAGCGAGTAATTCGGGGTGGTGAATTCGTGTGACAAGTTAAATGCAAATCCGATGAAAATAAAAATGAATAGTTGAAATGGATTGATGACTTTCCCTGATTCGCCTTTGGTTTGTAATTCGTGTGATGAGGTGTTGATTTTTATTTCAATGTCGTTAGTTGTTTTGGAATATATCGATTGTTGATGAATTTGGTTTTATTGTTTCGATTGTTGAGTCGATATGCGGTGAGGTGCGCGGATCGGGCGCCGGTAGCTGAAGCAGGGCGCCGGTAGCGCAGGCAGGAAGCGAGCGTTCCGAAAAAGAGGGAGGTGTGTACGGTGAGGTTCGTGGAGTCTTTGTTTGCCGCCGTGATTCGGTCAATAAGACGATTCCTATAGGAAAAATAGGACTATCCAAGTCCATTTCTCATGTTTCATAATTTCGCCATGTCGATCCGGATTGATGGGTCGACTGATGCCGGTTCTCCTAAGTCGCTTGATTAATTCGATTACCGTCGAATGGACGCAATCATTGCGTCGGCCTCGTTGCGCCTGCGCTTCGGGGAATGAACGATATGCCAGCTTCTGGCGGTTGCATCTGGTATCTCGAAATGCGGATGGCATGTCGTCTCCGCTCGTCTCGGCCCGGTTTTACCCGGCCGCCTGGATGTGGTCGCCACCCAAGATGTGGTGAATATTTTTTATTGAAGACATAAGAAAGGTCGTCGTGAATAAGATATATAAAACCGTTTGGAATGCGGCGCTGTCGTCATGGGTGGCGGTGTCGGAAGTCGATGTGTTCAAGGGAGGCGGATGTCGTGCCGCGCTTTCGCCGGTCAATTCGCGGCGAGAAATCCGGCTCGGCCTGAGCAAGATGGCCGTGGTGGTACTCCTTTGTTACGGAGGTATCGAATCCTCCTGGTCGGCGGCGATCGTGAATTGCGCGGAGAAGGGGGACCACGCCTATGGATCATGGGGGGGGACGGGAGAGTCGCTCGCATGGACTCGCAACGAACGTCAAACGATGCCGTTCGGAATGAAATGCGGCGGAAGTGGCTTCTATGTCGGGGAGGACAAAGGGGGGGCGGATGCGCCAAAGAAGGGCGATGGTCCCGCATTTATAGCGATAGGGCGGATGGAGCCGAATAAGAAAGACGAGAAGAACAAAGACGTGTTGGGGAAAGGCAAGGTAGCGATTTATGGCCCGACGGGCGTCGCTTTGGACAGCAATGGACCCATCACGCTGAGTGGCAGCGGCATCACGCTGTCGAGCGGTACCGAAGGCATGTCGCTGGTGGGAGCGGGCGGCATCGCGCTGTCGAGCGATACCAAAGGCATCTCGCTGACGGGAGGGGGCGGCATCACGCTGTCGAGCGGTACCAAAGGCATCTCGTTGACGGGGGGGGACGGCATCACGCTGTCTGGCGGTGACAAAGGCATCTCGGTGAATAACGGACGGATCACCAATCTTGCCGATGGGACGGGAGATCAAGATGCGGTCACCAAGTCGCAATTGCAGAAAGCCATCGATGGCAAGACCGCGTCGTCGTTGAACAGCCTGAGCACCATCAACAGCAACGTCAGCTCGCTGTCTTCGTCCGTCTCCAGCGGGTTGTTGACGACCGACAGTCACGTCACCTCGTTGTCGACCGGGCTGAGCAGTATCAACAGCAACGTCGGTTCGCTGTCGTCGGGGTTGAGCACGACCAGCAGCACCGTCACGTCGCTGTCGAGTGGTCTGAGCACGACCAGCAGCAACGTCAACTCGCTGTCCTCGTCCGTCTCCAGTGGGTTGTCGACGACCAACAGCAGCGTCACGTCGCTGTCGAGTGGTCTGAGCACGACCAGCAGCAACGTCAACTCGCTGTCCTCGTCCGTCTCCAGTGGGTTGTCGACGACCAGCAGCAGCGTCACGTCGCTGTCGAGTGGTCTGAGCACGACCAGCAGCAACGTCAGCTCGCTGTCCTCGTCCGTCTCCAGTGGGTTGTCGACGACCAGCAGCAGCGTCACGTCGCTGTCGAGTGGTCTGAGCACGACCAGCAGCAACGTCAGCTCGCTGTCCTCGTCCGTCTCCAGTGGGTTGTCGACGACCAACAGCAGCGTCACGTCGCTGTCGAGTGGTCTGAGCACGACCAGCAGCACCGTCACGTCGTTGTCGTCGGGCTTGAGCACGACCAACAGCAACGTCAGTTCTCTGTCCTCATCCGTTTCCAGCGGTTTGTCGACCACCAACAGCCACATCACCTCGTTGTCGTCGGGCTTGAGCACCACCAACAGCACCGTCACGTCGCTGTCGTCGGGCTTGAGCACCACCAACAGCCACGTCACCTCACTGTCCTCCGGCTTGTCCTCGACCACCAGCAACATCGGCTCGTTGTCCACCGGCCTCGCACAGACCAACAGCAGTGTTGCCTCGCTGTCCACTTCCACCTCGTCGAGCGTCGGTTCGCTGTCGACCTCGATCAGCTCGATCGCCAGTTCCTCCGGCAGGATCGGCGGCGGCGTGGCCTCGGCATTGGGCGGCGGCGCGACCTACGACCCGGCCACCGGCACCTTCACGGCACCGACCTACACGACCCACAAGGCCGACGGCACCACCGCAAAGGTCGACAACGTCGGCGATGCGCTCGACAGCATCAATTCGAACGGCATCAAATACTTCCACACGAACGCGACGGGCAAGGATTCGATCGCGAGCGGCGTCGACAGCATCGCGATCGGCCCGAGCGCCACGGCGAACGCGGACAACTCGGTTGCCATCGGCAAAGGCTCGATTGCCTCGGCCGCGGAGCCGGTGCGTTCGGTGACGATCGGTGGAAGCACCTTCGGCAACTTCGCCGGCAGCAAGCCGGTCGGCACGGTGAACATCGGCGCGCCCGGTTTCGAGCGGCAACTGACGGGCCTCGCCGCCGGCCGGCTCTCGGCAGGCAGCACCGACGCGGTGAACGGCAGCCAACTGTTCCAGACCAATGCGGCGGTCGCCTCGCTGTCGAGCAGCCTGAGCACTACGGCGGGCGCGCTTTCGAACTCGGTCGCCTCGCTGTCCACCTCCACTGCGGCATCGCTGAGCAAGCTCTCCTCGTCCATTTCTTCCCCGATCCTGCAGGGCTCGCTGTCGACGGGCGTGTCGTCGTCCAACGGCTCGGTATCCTCGCCGTCCACCTCGGCCGGTTCATTGTCCACCGGCCAGTCGAATTCGGGCACCACGCTGGCCTCGCTGTCCACCGGCACCTCGCCCAACGCCGGTTCGCAGCCCCCCGGCACCTCGGCCACCACCGGCTCGCTGTCCACCAGCGTCGGCGCCACCAGCGTTCAGATGGCCTCGCTTTCGACTTCGGCGCCCGACAACACCACGCGCCTGCCTACCGTGGGCGGCTACGCGGGCGACATGTCGGCGCCGGGCGCCAAGGCGCCCTCGGTCACGACCGGCTCGAATTCGGTGGCGCTCGGCCAGGGCTCGACCGACGGCGGCCGTTCCAACGTGCTGTCGGTCGGCAGCGCGGCCCAGCAACGGCAGATCACCCATGTCGCGCCCGGCACGGAAGGCACCGACGCCGTCAACCTCAACCAGTTGAATGCGGTGTCGACTTCCATGTCGCAAGCACTGGCCGGCCAGCAAAACCAGCTCGACGGCCTGGGCACGCAAGTCCGGCGCACGGCCGACATGGCACGCCAGGGCATCGCCGCGGTCGGGGCGATGGCCTCGATCCCGCAGCTCGACGCGAACTCGAATTTCGGCATGGGGCTGGGTACCGCCAGCTTCGCCGGGCAGAAGGCGATCGCGGTGAACATGCAGGCGCGCATTTCGGACAACCTGAAAGCGGCGGTGAATGGCGGTTTCAGTGGCGGCCAGGCCGTGGTGGGCGCGGGGATGTTGTATCAGTGGAAGTAGCTCGCCGCCGGGAGACGGGAGACGCGCTTGCCAGCGCAGCGCGAACCTGGCCGCGCGATAATGCGCGGGCGGCGCGCAGCGGCACGCCGCGCAACGGCGGCACCCACGGGGGATCTCTCGCATGGCGAAGCACGAACACACTTATCGCATATCGGTCGAGTGGACCGGCAACCGCGGCACCGGCACCTCGGCCTATCGTGACTATGGACGTGACCACCTGATCCGCGCGGACGGCAAGCCCGACGTGCCGGGCTCGTCCGATCCCGCCTTCCTCGGCGACGCGAAGCGCTGGAACCCCGAGGACCTGCTGGTGGCCTCGCTGTCGGCCTGCCACAAGCTCTGGTACCTGCACCTGTGCGCCGAGGCCGGTATCGCCGTGCAGGCCTATGTCGACGAGGCCGTCGGCACCATGGTCGACAGTCGCGAGGGCGGCAGCTTCACCCAGGTGGTGTTGCGTCCGCGCGTGACGATCCGCGCCGGCGACGATGCCGAGCGCGCGGCTGCGCTGCATCACGATGCGCATCGCGCCTGCTACATCGCCAATTCGATGAATTTCCCGGTGACGTGCGAGCCCGTGATCGAGCGCGCGCCGGGCTGATCACAGGTTTCGGATAACGAAGGAATCCGGCGTGCCGCGTCGCCGGATGAAACCCGGAGCGGTTGCCGAAGGGAAGAAACGCACGCGCCCAGAACAGGCGCGTGCCGGGTGAAGCGGCCTTCGATCAGGCGCCGCGCAGCGGCAGGATCTCGATCCAGTTGGCGCCCTTGCCGCATTCGATGCGGGTGGCGGGCGTTAGCGCGCCGGTGGCCGCATCGACACGATACAGCGAGATGGACGTCGACAGCTCGCCGCTGGCCGCCAGCAAGGAACCATCGGGCGAGAGGCGGATGCCGCGCGGCTGCGGCTCGGTCTCGATGCAGCTCGCGTAATGCAGCTTGCGGTTCTCGTCGACGCGGAACGTGATCAAGCGGTTCGCGGTGCGCTCGGTGGCGAACACGAAGCGGCCGTCCGGCGAGACCTGCAGGTCGGCGGCCCAGATCACGGGCGAGGTCGGCGCGGGCGGGCGCGGCGCGCCATGCGCCAGGTGCGCGATGCTGGGCGCGAGATCCGATTCCACCGGCTCGCCGAGTTCGCCCGTCACCGGATCGCGCGGGATTGCGAGCACGGTGCCGTGGAATTCGCCGATCACATAAAGCGTCGCGCCGTCCGGCGCGAGGCGCAGATGGCGCGGCCCGAAGCCGGCCGGCGTGGCCAACTCGCCGCGCGCGATCAGCGCGGCTTCCTCGCCGGCGCGCGCGATGCCGTAGAACAGGACGCGGTCGGAGCCGAGCGAGGCCGCGTAGACGTAGCGGTCGTCGTCGGAAACGATGATCGAGTGCGCGTTCTGGATCCGGTCGATGAACTGCAGCGGCGCGCCGTCGCCGCTTTCGACACGTTTCGCATCCCACACGAACAGCCGGCTGCCGCCGTAGGAGGCGCCGAACAGCAGGCGTCCCGCGCGATCGACCGAGAGGTAGGCGAGGCTCGCGTCGATCGGCGTCGAGAAGCGCTGCGTGAGCGTGCCGTCGGCGCCGATGTCGTAGCCGACGATGGTCGGCTGCGTGCCGCGCGTCGCGACATAGAGCTGGCGGCCGTCGTGCGTCGGCGCTTGCGGCATCACCACGCTGCCGGCCGGCGTGCGCGCGATCGGCGCGAGGCGCGCTTGCGCGGCATCCAGGTGATAGACGGAGAGATCGCCGTCCTCGGCGTTCGAGACGGTGACGAGGTGGGTGGGGGACAGCGCTGTGCTCATCGGGATCGCGGAAGGAGTCGTGAATGGGACGTGACAGGCGACGACGGCCGCTTGGGCGGGGCATCGTCCCGTAAGTGTTACGTCATCATATGACATCGCGAAAGGCTGGCGCAATCGCCGAGGCCGACAACTCAGCGTAAACGCGGAGAATTTCCTGATGTGTCGGGGAAAGAAGGGGCGGGCGGGGGCCGTTTGGCTTTGAGTTGTACGACAACGTGGGCTCGATCGGCCAACGAAGGCGCCGCGGTGCCGAAACCGTGCCCGCCTTCCTGCCCGCTTGCCCGCCCTCAGTCCATCGCGACCGGCTTGCCCGCGTAGCGCGCCGCGTCGCTGCCGTCGTCGGCGGCGGTCAGTTCCTCCAGCGCGAGCCCGCGCGTCTCGATGCCGAGCCAGGCCACCGCCAGCGCCGCCACCACGAAGGACAGCGCGCCGAGCGTGAACACGCCGCCCTGGCCGAACAGCGGCAGCACCACGCCCACCGCATACGGCCCGATCAGCGAGCCGACGCGGCCGATCGCCGAGGCGAAGCCCGAACCGGTTGCGCGCGCACCGGTGCCGTAGAGCTCGGGCGTGTAGGTATAGAGCGCGGCCCACATGCCGAACAGGAAGAACTGCATCACCAGCCCGGTGCCGATCAGCAGCGCGACGCTCTGGCCGTGCAGGGCGGTCTGGCCATAGAGGTAGGCCATCACGCCGCCGCCCACCAGCGAGGCGATGGTGGTCGGCTTGCGGCCCCAGCGCTCGACCAGCCAGGCCGCGCAGAGGAAGCCCGGCACGCCGCCCAGCGAGATCAGCACGGTGTAGAGCACCGACTGCGTGACGGCGTAGCCGGCCTGCTGCAGCAGCGCGCCGAGCCAGGAAGTCAGGCCGTAGAAACCGAGCAGGGCGAAGAACCACAGCAGCCAGATCATGGTGGTGCGGCGCCGATACGGGCCGCTCCAGATCTCGCGGAACGCGCCGCGGCCGCGCGCGGCGGCCGGCTCGGCCAGCCGCGACGGCGCGGGCAGGCGGCTCAGGCCGGTCGAGCGCATCACCCTGGCCTCGATGCCGTCGAGGATCCGGTCGGCCTCGGCGGCGCGGCCGTGATGCTCGAGCCAGCGCGGCGATTCGGGCACCAGGCGGCGCACCACCAGCACGAACACGGCGGGGATCGCGAGCAGCGCGAACACCATGCGCCAGCCCAGCGCCGGCAGCACGAAGTAGGACACCACGCCGGCGCAGATGAAGCCGAGCGGCCAGAAGCCGTCCATCAGCGCGATCAGGCGGCCGCGCCTGGCGGCCGGCACGAATTCGGAGAGCAGCGTCTGCGCGACCGGGAATTCCATGCCCATGCCGATGCCGAGCAGCACGCGCCAGGCGATCAGCGCCTCGACGCTCTGCGCGGTCGAGCACAGCCAGGAGGCCGCGCCCCACAGCACCATGCTCCACTGGAACACCGGGCGGCGCCCGAAGCGGTCGGCCAGCAGCCCGGCCACGGCCGCGCCCAGCACCATGCCGAAGAAGCTCGCGCTGGCCACCAGGCCGGCGGCCGCGGTGCTCAGGCCGAACTCCTTGCGGATCGAGCCGAGCACGAAGGTCATGGTGCCGAGGTCGACCGAGTCGAAGAAGAACGCGATCGCGACGATCACGAAGATCAGCTTGTGATAACCGGAGAACGGCAGGCGTTCGAGGCGGGCGGCGGCGCTGGCGCGCGCGGCGGAAGGGGCGGCTGGAGCGGAAGGGGCGGCGGCGGGCATGGCGTCCTCTGGCAGGGGCCGGCCTCGGAACGAGGCGGCGCCGTGTCAGTAGACGTGGCCATTAATCCCCGCCATAGAACGAATTCGGCATCGCACTGGAACAGGCGCGCCATGGCCGCGGCGCGCCCCGGTGCCGCCGGCGAGGCTTATTTCTTCAGGCGATAGCCGGTGCGGAAGATCCAGGCCACCACGAACAGCAGGGCCACCAGGAAGGCCAGCGTCATCGCCAGGCTGATGCCCACGTGCACGTCGGCCAGCCCGAAGAAGGCCCAGCGGAAGCCGCTCACCAGGTAGACGATCGGGTTGAACAGCGTGACCACGCGCCAGAACGGCGGCAGCATGTCGACCGAGTAGAAGCTGCCGCCGAGGAAGGTCAGCGGCGTGACGATCAGCAGCGGCACCAGCGAGAGCTTCTCGAAGCTGTCGGCCCAGATGCCGATTACGAAGCCGAACAGGCTGAAGGTAATCGAGGTCAGCACCAGGAACAGCACCATCCAGGCCGGATGCAGGATGTGCATCGGCACGAACAGGCTGGCGGTGATCAGGATGATCACGCCGAGGATCACCGACTTGGTGGCGGCCGCGCCCACGTAGGCGGCCACGATCTCCCAGTAGGACACCGGCGCCGACAGCACCTCGTAGATGGTGCCGGTGAAGCGCGGGAAGTAGATGCCGAACGAGGCGTTCGAGATGCTCTGCGAGAGCAGCGACAGCATCACCAGGCCCGGCACGATGAAGGAGCCGTAGCTGATGCCGTTCACCGCGCTGATGCGCGAGCCGATCGCCGAGCCGAACACCACGAAGTAGAGCGAGGTGGAGATCACCGGCGCGATGATGCTCTGAGTCAGGGTGCGGGCGGTGCGGGCCATTTCCGCGCGGTAGATCGCGCGAATCGCATGGAAGTTGGTCATTCGTTGTCCTGTCGGGCGGTCAGGCGGAGGTGGCTGTCTGCGACGCGGTGCGACCGCTGTCGATCAGGCTCACGAAGATTTCCTCGAGCGAACTCTGCGAGGTCTGCAGGTCGCGGAAGCGCACGCCGGCCTCGGCGAGCGCGCCGAGCAGGGTGGCGATCGCCTGCTCGCGCTCGACCTCGTAGGTGTAGACCAGCTCGCTGCCGTCCTTGGCCAGCTCCAGGCGGAAGCCCGCCAGCGCGGCCGGGATCGCGGCCAGCGGCGCGTCGAGCTGCAGTGTGAGCTGCTTCTTGCCGAGCGAGCGCATCAGCTCGGTCTTCTCCTCCACCAGCATGATCTTGCCGCCGTTGATGATGCCGATGCGGTCGGCCATCTCCTCGGCTTCCTCGATGTAGTGCGTGGTGAGCACGATGGTCACGCCGTCGGCACGCAGCTGGTCGACCAGCTTCCACATGTCGCGACGCAGCTCGACGTCCACGCCGGCGGTGGGTTCGTCGAGGAACAGGATGCGCGGCTCGTGCGAGAGCGCCTTGGCGATCATCACGCGGCGCTTCATGCCGCCCGACAGCGTGATCAGCTTGCTGTCGCGCTTGTCCCACAGCGAGAGGTCCTTGAGCACCTTCTCGATGTGGGCGGGGTTCGGCGCCTTGCCGAACAGGCCGCGGCTGAAGGAGACGGTGTTCCAGACCGATTCGAAGGAATCGGTGGTCAGCTCCTGCGGTACCAGGCCGATCATGGTGCGCGCGGCGCGGTAGTGGCGGGCGATGTCGTGGCCGCCCACCGAGACGCTGCCCTCGCTGGGCGTGACGATCCCGCAGATGGTGCTGATCAGGGTGGTCTTGCCGGCGCCGTTGGGGCCGAGCAGCGCGAAGATCTCGCCGCGGCGGATCGAGAGGTTGACGTCGTCGAGCGACTTGAAGCCGGACGCGTAGGTTTTCGACAGATGGGAGACGGTCAGTATCGGTTCTTGGCTCACGGTCGAATCGGGGCGGTGCGGCGGCCGGCGCGCGCGGGGGAGCCGCGCGGGCACCGGAGCCGCCGGTGTCGGGAACGCTATGGTACCAATCGCGCTATGGATATGCGCGAGACAGGATAGCGAGGTGAGGGGGAAGCGTTCGATTCGGGCAGGGTAGCGCGAATCGATGACGGGAAGTGCGGGTTGGGGAAAACAATCCCCGTCGATGCGGGGAATTTGTTTGGCAGCGGCGGCGAATGCGATTCGAAACGATGCGCCGGCGCAGCCTCAGCGCGCGCCCTCGTGCCGGCTACGGACGATCATCAGGATGCCGGCTCCGGCCACCGCGGCGCCGAACAGCATGCGCCAGCTCAGCGGTTCGCGGAACATCGCCCAGGCCCACACCAGGGTGACGGCGGGGCTCAGGAACAGCACGCTCGACACGCGCGCGGACGAGGAGCGCTTCAGGCACAGCCAGTAAAGGCCGTAGCCGCCGAGCGTGGAGAGGATCGCGGTCCACGCCATGCCGGCCGCGAATCCCCAGGTGGGCACCGGCCTCAGGCTGCCTTGGGCGCCCTGCAGGAACAGGAAGAGGATGCCGGTCACCACGCAATGCAGCCACAAGGCGGCGATCGGATTCAGATGGCCGGCTCCGGTGGACAGGCGCTTGCGCCAGACCGCGGCGGCCGCCAGGGACAGCATGCCGGCGATCGGCAGGCCCAGTGCCCAGGTGGGCGCGGCGCCCAGCCGGAAGGCGTCGCGGCTGGCCAGCAGCACGCCGATCACGCCCAGCGCCAGCCCGGCCCCGACGCCGGCCGGGCTGCGTTCCCTGAAGACCAGGGTGGAGATCAGCACCGTGCCGACCGGCAGCAGATCGGCGATCAAGGCCGAGAGGCCGGCCGACACGCCGAACTCGATGCCCTTGGCCACGCCGGCCAGGTAGCCGCCCATCGCCATCGCGCCGATCGCGGCCTCGCGCAGCAAGGTGGCGCGCGAGGCCGAGCGTATCTCGCGCGCCACGAACGGCCAGAGGCCGATCGACAGCACGATGCAGCGCCAGAACACCATCAGGTAGATCGGCGCGTAATCGGCGGCGAAGCGCAGGCCGACGAAGCCGGAGCTCCAGGCCAGCACCATCAGGCATTCGAGTATCGGCAGCGGTATCTGGCGCGCTTCGAGGCTCGCGGCGCCGGGGGCGAGGCAGGACGGCTCGGCTTTGTTCATGCACCCAGCCTAAGTGCCCGACGTCGATTAGAAAATCAAAATATACTGGCCGAGTCGTTCAATAAAATTGAACCATATGGACACCATTCTCGACATCGAGCTGCTGCGTACCTTTCATGCCGTGGCGCGCCTGGGCAAGTTCCGCGCGGCGGCGGAGCTGGTGCACAAGAGCCCGGCGGCGGTCAGCATCCATATCCAGCGGCTGGAGGCCGTGGCGGGCGGCAGGCTGCTGGAGCGGGACAACCAGAGCGTCACGCTGACGGCGCTGGGCAAGCGCCTGCTGGCCAGCACCGGCGAGTTGCTCAGCGCGCATGACCGCGTGCTCCAGGAGATTCGCGGGAAGTCGGTGGCGGCGCGCATCGTGCTCGGGCTGCCCGATGAATACGCGGCGCACGTGATCCGGGACCTGCTGCCCGGGTTCGCGGCGAGCTGGCCGAACGTGGTGATCGAGATCCGCACCGGGCCGAGTTTCGAGCTGCGGGAGCTGGTGGCGCGAGGCAAGCTCGACCTGGCCTTGGTGGTGCAGCCGATGCAGGCGCATCGACGCGCGGATCTCCTGACGGTAACCACGCCGGTGTGGGCTTGCAGCCGCGCCTTCGTGCTCGATGCGGATCAGCCGCTGCCCTTGGCGCTGTATGCCGAGCCTTGTCCGTATCGCCTTGCCATGACGAGCGCGCTCAAGCAGACCGGCGCGGCCTGGCGCGTGATCATCGAAAGCGCGTCGAGCCAGGCCATCAATGCCTGCGTGGAGGCGGGGCTGGGGGTGACCCTGGTGGATCGGGCGCGTGTCACGTCGCGCATGCGCGTGCTCGACGGACTGCCGCCGATCGACGAGCACGAGATCATCTTGATTCGGAATCCGGAAGGCGACGAGAAGGAAGCGATTGAATTATTGGTCGCGACGTTTCGGGAACAGTTTCGTTTGTACGTGGCGGACTAGGCGGGCGGCTCGCGAAGCTGTTCGGTATCGCTGAAATGTTTGTCATGCGAATGGTTTTTGATCGGCGTGTCGGGCTTTTCCATGACCGCCCGATTTTGGCAGTTCTCGATAATGAAATCATTTCATAAGAACGGCCTCTGCCGGCCCCGATCGAGGATTCCCATCGTGCCCATCTTCTCCCGATTCCGTCGCCCGCTGGTCGCGCCGCGGCTGGCTTCCGGCCTGAGCCTGCTGGCCGCCGCCTTGGCGAGCGGCGATGCGCTGGCCGACGCGGTCAACACCCTCAGCCTGCCTGCCGGCGCGTATCAGAGCTTCCAGGTGACCACGCCCGGCTTCACCGATCGCGTGGCACGCCACCAGAATGGCTTGGGCTACACGTCGGTGATCAATACATCCAGCGCGAGCGGCGATCGGGACGATGCCTCCTTCAAGGTCGAGCCGGGCAGGGCGGATGCGAGCTGCTACTCCTTCGAATCGAGGAATTTCCCGGGGCAGTTCCTGCGCCACCAGAACGGCCGCGTCAGGAAGGATGCGCCCGACGGCTCGGCGCTGTTCGACCAGGACGCCACCTGGTGCGCGCAAGCGGGCTTGAGCGGGCAGGGTGTGTCCCTGCAGCCGCTCAAATTCCCGGGCTCGTATCTGCGGCACCAGAACGGCGAGCTGTGGATCACGTCGAACACCGGCGGATCCTTCGTGCAGGATGCCAGCTGGGCGGTCCAGCCGCCGCTCGCGGACCGTGCCTGCACGATCGTCGACTGGGCCGACAACCATGACTACCCGCTGGGCACCGTGGTGAGATACCAGGGCAGTCTGTACCTGGAAAAGGCCGTCGGCGGCAACAATAGCGACAACACCAATCCGGTGCAGAGCACCTACTACTGGGCGCCGACCCAGTGCTCGGGCAATGCCGCGGGCCTGCCCGCCCACGTCGTCGGCACCTACTGGGCCGGCTGGGCCGATCCGCAGCCGCGGATCGTCGATGTCGACAGCCGTTACAACCTGATCTACCTGTTCGCCGCCACGCCCGTCGGCGGCCAGCCGGGCGCGACGGGCGCGGTGCAGTGGACGGCGCCGGCCAACGCGGCAGCGGCGGCGAATCTGGTCGGCGACATCCAGGCAGTGCGCGCGCAGGGGCGCAAGGTGATCCTGAGCATCGGCGGCGCGCAGCAGAACGTGAGCTTCGACAACCGCGCGCGTTCCCAGGCGTTCGTCGACAGCATCGCGCGCATCTACACCCAGCTGGGCGGCTTCGACGGCATCGACTGGGACAACTACGAAGCCTCGGACGCGCCGAACGTGACCGAGATGACCTGGATCGGCCAGCAACTGAAGGCGCGTTATCCCGGCTTCGTCATTTCCTCGGCGCCGGCGCCGTGGAGCCAGGTGGACCTGGCCTTCTGCTCGGCCCTGCTGGCGGGCGGCGCGCTCGACTACTGCGCGCCGCAATACTATGACGGCCCGAATCTCGCCGATCCCGCCTACGTGCGGGACAACGTGGTGCAGTGGATGAATGCCCTGGGGCCGAGCCATGTCGTGGTCGGCTTCAGCGTGAATCCCGGCCAGACCAATTTCATGACGATCGGCCAGGCCGTGCAGGCCTGGAACGCGGTCAAGAGCGCGTATCCCGGCACCTTGGGCGTGTTCGATTGGCGCACCGACTGGGACGCCGCGCAAGGCTGGGTGTTCGGCCAGCAGATGAAGCCGCTGGTCAACCCTTGACGAGGCAGGGCCCGGCGTCGCGCGTGACGCCGGGGATGGTGCTCTCATCCACCTCCACCAGACGCATTCAATCGACCGCCTGCGGCCGCGAACGGTAATCAGATCCCGTGATCACCGAATCAAAAAAGACTATTGGCGCGGCGGTTGATCGGCGGCTCAAGATACCTGCAGCACAAAAACCGGCCGCGCTTCGCTGATGGCCGCCCAACCGACGCCGTTCGAGCGACGGTGGCGCGGCACACCCGGCCGGCACCCGCATCCCCGAAGGAACCCGCTGCGCGAGCGGGCCGATGTCCCGCCGCGCGTCGCGTGGACGGGTTGAGGAACGGAAGCAGGAGACAGGAGACAAGGATGGATCAGACTTCCCCGCCGCCCGCGCGGCACGAGGCAGGTTTCGGCACGTCGGCAGGTTCCGGCGAACGCCGCGCCGTCGACCCCAGGCAGCTCAGGCGCGCGGTATGGACCTGCTCGCTCGGCAGCGCGCTCGAATACTACGATTTCGCCCTCTACACGCTGGCTTCGGCGCTGGTGTTCGGTCCGCTGTTCTTTCCCGCGCAGACCGGGGAGATGCGCCTGATCGCGAGCTTCGGTACCTACTTCGTCGGTTTCGCGGTGCGTCCGCTCGGCGGCGTCGTGTTCGGCGTGCTCGGCGACCGGATCGGCCGCAAGTTCGTGCTGACCGCGACGGTCTTGCTGATGGGCGTCGCGAGCACGCTGATCGGCTTGCTGCCGACCTTCGCCACGGCCGGCTACTGGGCACCCGCGCTGCTGGTGGCGCTGCGCATCCTGCAGGGGCTGGGCGCCGGCGCGGAGCAGGCCGGCGCCGCGGTGTTGATGACCGAATACGCGCCCGCCGGCAAGCGCGGCATCTACGCCTCGCTGCCGTTTCTCGGCATTCAGCTCGGCACGGTACTCGCCGCGGCGGTTTATTTCGTCATGCTCGCCAATCTCGGGCATGTCACGGAAGGCTGGGCCTGGCGTGTCCCGTTCCTGTGCAGCGCGGTGATCGTCGCGGTCGGCCTCTACATGCGCATCCGCCTGCACGAATCGCCCACCTTCGTGCGGCTCGAGAAGCGCGCGCAACTGGCGGCGAATCCGCTCAAGAGCGCCATGCGGCACTCCAGGCCCACGCTGCTGGTCGGCATCGGCCTGCGAATGGCCGAGAACGGCGGCTCGTCGATCTACCAGGCGCTTGCCGTCAGCTATCTCGCGGGCGTGATCGGCCTGAAGGGGCCGATCGGCGCGCTCGCGCTGGTGTGCGCGGCCACCGTCGGCGCCTGCACGGTGCCGCTGGCGGGACGGCTGAGCGACCGATTCGGCCGGGTGCGCGTGTATCGCGGCTTCGCATGGCTGCAGCTCGCGCTCGCCTTCCCGGTGTGGTGGATCTTCAGCCAGGGCAACGTGGTGGCGAGCCTCGTCGCGATCTCGATCGCGCAGGGCTTCGCCAACTGGGGCATGCTCGGCGCGCAGGCCGCGCTGCTGCCCGAGCTGTTCGGCGCGCGCCATCGCTACATGGGCGTGTCGTTCTCGCGCGAAGTGTCCGCGGTGCTGGCGGGGGGGATCGCGCCGCTGGTCGGGGCGATGATCATCGCGGCCGTGATCGTGCTGCACGGCGGCGATCACGCGGCCGGCGTGCTCGCCTGGGTGCCGATCGCCGCGTACCTGGCGGTGCTGACGCTGATCACCCTGTTCGCCACCGCGCGGATGCCCGAGACGCTGAACCGCGATCTCGACGATCCGCTCGACGCGATAGAGGCGCAGCCGGCGCCGGCCGCCGACCGGCTCGCGCGGCAAGCCTGAGCGAGCCCGGTGAGCCGGGCCAGGCGATGCGCCCGGCTGTTTTTCCATTCCATTTCCACAGGAGCAAGCGCAGATGGCGCACGATTCGACCCAGCGGCCCGCGCTGCTGATGACGGGCCCTTACCAGCCGTGGGACGATGCCTGGCTGTCCAGCGCCTATGAGGTGCATCGACTCTGGGAGGCGCCCGATCGCGCGGCGTTCCTCGCCGAACAGGGCGGCGCCGTGCGCGCGATCGCGACGCGCGGCGACCTCGGCGCCGATGCCGCGCTGATCGCCGCGCTGCCGAAGCTCGAAATCATCGCCTGCTATGGCGTCGGCACCGATGCGATCGACCTTGCCGCCGCGCGCGAGCGGGGCATTCGCGTGACCAACACGCCCGACGTGCTGACCGGCGATGTCGCCGATCTCGGCGTCGGGCTGGCACTCGCCATGATGCGCCGCATCGGCGCGGGCGACACCCACGTCCGCTCGGGCGCCTGGCAGGACGGCGACATGCCGCTCGTCACGCGCCTGTACGGCAAGCGCGTCGGCATCGTCGGCTTCGGGCGGATCGGCTCGACATTGGCGCGCCGCTTGTCCGGCTTCGACGTCGAGCTCGGTTATTTCGATGTGGCGCGGCGCGAGGACAGCCCGCATCGTTTCTTCGACAAGCTGGACGAGCTGGCCGGCTGGTGCGAGCTGCTGATCGTCACACTCGCGGGCGGGCCGGGCACGCGCCACCTGGTCGATGCGGCCGTGCTCGATGCGTTGGGCCCGAAGGGCTATCTCGTCAACGTGTCGCGCGGCACGACCGTCGACGAAGCCGCGCTGCTCGACGCGCTGGAGCGCCGCGCGATCGCCGGCGCCGCGCTCGACGTGTTCTGGAACGAGCCGCGCATCGATGCGCGTTTCCTCGCGCTGCCGAACGTGCTGCTGCAGCCGCATCACGCGAGCGGCACCATCGAGACGCGCCAGGCGATGGGCGGGCTGGTGCGCGACAACCTCGCCGCGCATTTCGCCGGCGAACCGCTGCTTACTCCGGTGGCTTGAGAGCGCGCTGGTTCGCCGGGAGAGCGCCGGTTGCCGGTCCGGACCTCGCCACGCCGCTCCAAGTAAAAAGCGCCGCCCACCTGACAAGGTAAGCGGCGCTTCGCATTCCCGCGATTCAGCGCAGGCTCAAACCAGTTCCACCGCCCGAGCCGGCTTCCCGCCCCGGGCGGGCGTCCCGTTCGCCACGAAGTATTTCGCCGTGGATCTCGCCAGCGGTGCCTTGCCGCGAATCCGATCCGCGATCTTCTCCGCGATCATGATGGTCGGCGCGTTGAGATTGCCGGTGGTGATGATCGGCATGATCGACGCATCCACCACCCGCAGCCCCTCGATGCCGTGCACGCGGCCCTGGTGATCGACCACGGCCATGTCGTCATAACCCATCTTGTTCGAGCACGACGGATGGAAGGCCGTTTCCGCGCGCTGCCTGACGAAGGCATCCAGTTCCGCATCGCTCTTCAGGTTCGCGCCCGGGTTCAACTCCTCGCCGCGATAACGGTCCAGCGCCGGCTGCCGCATGATCTCGCGCGTGGCGCGGATCGCGTCGCGGAACTCGCGCCAGTCGAGCGCCTCGGCCATGTAGTTGAACAGGATGCTCGGATGCGCGTTCGGATCGCGCGACTTCAGCTTCACGCGGCCGCGGCTAGGCGAGCGCATCGAGCCCACGTGAGCCTGGAAGCCGTGCATCTCGATCGCGTTCGAGCCGTTGTAGTTGATCGCCACCGGCAGGAAGTGATACTGGATGTTCGGCCAGAGGTCGTCGTCGCGCGTGCGGATGAAGCCGCCCGCCTCGAAATGGTTGCTGGCGCCCAGGCCGGTGCCGTTCAGCATCCATTCCAGGCCGATCTTCGGCTGGTTCCACCATTTCAGCGCCGGGTAGAGCGAGACCGGCTCCTTGCAGGCGTACTGGATGTACATCTCCAGGTGATCCTGCAGGTTGTTGCCGACGCCGGGCAGGTCCAGCACCACCGGGATGTCGAGTTCCTTCAGCCAGGCGCCGGGGCCCACGCCCGAGCGCTGCAGCAGTTGCGGCGAGGCGATCGCGCCGCTGCACACCAGCACCTCGCGGCGCGCATGCGCGGTCACGGGCTGGCCGCCGCGCAGGTAGGCCACGCCGGTGGCGCGCTTGCCGGTGAACAGCACGCGATCGGCCACCGCGTGCGTGACGATCTCGAGGTTCGGCCGCGCGCGGGCCTGGTCGAGGTAGCCGCGCGCGGTGGAGGCGCGCCGGCCCTTGGGCGTGACGGTGCGATCCATCGGCCCGAAACCTTCCTGTTGATAGCCGTTCAGGTCGTCGGTGCGCGGGTAGCCCGCCTCGACGCCGGCTTCCACCATCGCCTCGAACAGCGGATTCACGCCCGGCTTGCTGGTGGTGACCGACACCGGGCCGTCGCCGCCGTGATAGTCGTTGGGGCCGACGTCGCGCGTCTCCGCGCGGCGGAAGTAGGGCAGGCAGTCGAGGTAGGACCAGTCTTCCAGGCCCTGGTGGGTGGCCCAGTTGTCGTAGTCGAGCGCGTTGCCGCGGATGTAGCACATGCCGTTGATCAGCGAGGAGCCGCCCAGGCCCTTGCCGCGCCCGCATTCCATGCGGCGGTTGTCCATGTGCGGCTCGGGATCGGTCTCGTAGGCCCAGTTGTAGCGGCGCCCCTGCAGCGGGTAGGCGAGCGCCGCCGGCATCTGCGTGCGGAAGTCGAAGCGGTAGTCGGGGCCGCCCGCTTCCAGCAGCAGCACCGTGACATCGGCGTCCTCGGTCAGCCGCGTCGCGAGCACATTGCCGGCCGAACCGGCGCCGCAGATGATGTAGTCGTATTCGCGCGTCGTCATGACTTGGCTCCTTTCTTGGCTTGTTTCAGAACACGGGGTTGTAGCGGCCCAGCTCGACCTGCACGGACTTGATGCGCGTGTAGTGCTCGAGCGTGGTGATGCCGTTCTCGCGGCCCACGCCCGACTGCTTGTAGCCGCCCACCGGCATCTCGGCCGGCGATTCGCCCCAGGTATTGATCCAGCAGATGCCGGCCTCGAGCCGGTGGATCGCGCGGTGCGCGCGCGACAGGTTCTCGGTCACCACGCCCGCGGCCAGGCCGTAGTCGGTGGCATTGGCGCGCTCGATGGCTTCCTCCTCGGTGGCGAAGTCGAGGATGCTCATCACCGGCCCGAAGATTTCCTCGCGCACCACCCGCATCTCGTCGCGGCATTCGGCGAACACCGTCGGCGCGACGTACTGGCCGTTCGCGAAGTGGCCTTGCGTCAGGCGCTCGCCGCCGGCCAGCAGCTTCGCGCCCTCGGCCTTGGCGCTCTCGATGAAGCCGAGCACCTTGTCGAGCTGGGCGGGGCTCACCAGCGGGCCGAAGTTGGTGGCCGCGTCGGACGGCTTGCCCACCCGGATGCGCGCCACGCGCTCCAGCACGCGCGCGATGAAGGCGTCTTTCACGGCGCGGTCGACGAACACGCGCGTGCCGTTGGTGCAGACCTGGCCGGCGCTGAAGAAGTTGGCGGTCACGGCGATATCGGCGGCGCGCTCGAGATCGGCATCGGCGAACACGATCAGCGGGGACTTGCCGCCCAGCTCCATGGTCACTTCCTTCAGCGAGGACGCGCCGGCCAGCGACATCACCTTCTTGCCGGTTTCCACGCCGCCGGTGAACGACACCTTGGCGATGCCGGGATGGGCCGTCAGCATCGCGCCCACCGCGCCGTTGCCCTGCACCACGTTGAACACGCCGGCCGGCACGCCGGCCTCGGTATAGATCTCGGCGAGCTTGAGCGCCGACAGCGGGGTGACCTCGCTGGGCTTGAAGATCATCGCGTTGCCGGCGGCCAGCGCCGGCGCGGTCTTCCAGCAGGCGATCTGGATCGGGTAGTTCCAGGCGCCGATCCCGGCGCACACGCCGAGCGGCTCGCGCCGCGTATAGACGAAGGATTCCTCGCGCAGCGGGATCTGCAGGCCCTCGATCGCGGTGGCCAGGCCCGCGTAGTACTCGATCACGTCGGCGCCGGTGACGATGTCCACCGCCAGCGTCTCGGCGATCGGCTTGCCGGTGTCGCGCATCTCCAGCTCGGCCAGCTCGTCGTTGCGCTCGCGCAGCAGCTCGACGGCGCGGCGCAGGATGCGCGAGCGCTGCATGGCGGTCATCGCGGCCCACACGCGCTGGCCCTCGCGCGCCGAGTCCACGGCGCGCTGCACGTCGGCCTCGCCGGCCTGCTGGATGGTGGCGAGATGCTCGCCGGTGGCCGGATCGAAGCTGTCGAAGCTGATGCCGCTGGTGGCGTCCACGTAGGCGCCGCCGATGTAGAGTTTTTGCAGACCGTAGACCGTCATGAAGTTCTCCTGATCAGTGAGCAGCGAGGCCCGGCGCCGCCGCTTGCGGCGCGAGCTGCTGGTCGATGTATTGGTTGGCGAGCCGCTGGGCGGTGCGGGTGTCGATCGGGCCGCCGGCCAGCGCGCCGCGCAGCCACAGCCCGTCGATCAGCGCGGCCAGGCCCACCGCCGCGTCGCGAGCGCGTTCGAGCGGCAGCAGCCTGGCGAACTCGGCGCACAGGTTCGAGTGCAGCCGCCGCGTATTGACCCGCTGCAGCCGGCCCAGTTGCGGCTGGTGCATGCTCTGCGACCAGAACGCGAGCCAGGTCTTCATCACCGGCGCGCTGACCTGGGTGTCGTCGAAGTTGGCGGCCACGATCGCGCGCAGCCGCTCGCGCGGCTCGGGCGCCGCCGCGCCGCGCCGGCGCGAGGTGGCGAGCCACAGATCGCGCAGCACGTGGCGCATGGTGGCCTCGAGCAGGCCGTCCTTGTCGCCGAAGTAATGGCTGACGATGCCCGTCGAGATCTTGGCGCGCTGCGCGACCAGGGCCAGCGTGGTGCCGGGCAGGCCGGCTTCGTCGATCGTGTAGAGGGTCGCCTCGATCAACTGCGCGCGTCGCACTTCGCGCATTCCGAGTTTGGGCATGGCGGGGAAGGTGGCTGGAGGACAGAAGGTCGCATCCTATCTATTTTTTATTGAACGTTCAATCAACAAAAAACGGGATGGCAGGCTGTGTCAGCAGGCGGGGCGCCGACCCTGTCGGCTGCTCGAAAGAATTACCGGGGACACGTTCGGGGCTCGGTCGGCGTTACCAATCTTTAGCCAATAAAACAGAATGAGAGGCTTCTGTAAAACAGTGAATTATGTTTAAGACGTTTAAACGGTGCAATTTTTTCGTATTCAAATTGGTCTGGAATCGGAAATTCGTTACCTTGATGACAGTGATTGCGGCCGGCGCGCCCCGGCCGCCGCTGCGGCTCGTCTTCGGAGGGTTCGGCTGTTGTCATGCAGCAATACGTCCAAGTCGTTGACTACAAAGAAGTCTAGGCGATGATTCCGCCCCGAAATGCTGCACCTGATAGATCTGACAGGACGGTGCCGGGCGTCTAGCACAAAAAATATGACAACGCCATGAAGGCCGCTTTTCCATGAGGATTTTCGAGGTAATTTTCCATGAAACATGGCTGTCGCAATGCAAATTTCCAACACTAAAATTAATCTGAATTGGTTGAGTTTTTGTAGTTCCGCGTATTAGTATTCATACCCATGCAGATGTACCGGACGGTGCACTTTGGCAGTAACAGGGCAGCATCGAATCGGAAATAACGACATGCGTCTGAAGTAATTCTTACGAGGCGCCGGGGGCTACGAGGTTGTTGGGCGGAAAAATTTTCGCGTCAGACCGAGGGCGGCCGCATCGTCGCGAGACGGTGAGGACTCCGGCACAGGGAAGTAGCCGCCACGCTGTTCGCCGCGTGGTCGTGCTACGGGGGCGCGCTCGCGCAAGCAGCGCGTATCGCATTTGTTTGCCGGGTTCCTTGCCGGAGATATGCCATGGCTATCGAGAAACTGGTCGTTCCGCTGCCGAACGGCTTGAAGGTGTACGTCGAGCATCACGTCTTCGATCCGTCCTATCCGACGGTGATCCTCATCAACGGCGCGCTCGCCACCACTGCATCGTTCGGCCAGACGGTGCGCTATCTCGGTGAACGTCTCAACTCGATCTGTTTCGACCTGCCCTACGCGGGCCAGTCTCGGCAGCACAACAACAGCAAGTTCGTGCTGACCAAGGACGACGAGGTCGAGATCCTGCTCCATCTCTGCGAGCGCTTCAGCCCGAGCTACCTGCTGTCGGTCTCGTGGGGCGGGGTGGCTTCGCTGTTCGCGCTCGCGCGCGGCTGCCCGAGCGTGCAGCGCGCCGTGATCGCGTCGTTCTCGCCCTTCCTCAACGACGCGATGATCGATTACGTGACGCGCGCGCGCGACCACATCGCGGCGGGCGAGAACCTGCATGCGGCGCAGTTGCTGAACGACACGGTGGGCCGCTACCTGCCGCGCATCATGAAGCTCTACAACTATCGCTACCTGACCAAGCTGCCGCGCGACGAGCAGGACCAGGTGGCCTTCCACGTCAACCAGATCCTCGAGATGCAGCCCGAGAAGTACCTCGACGAATTCACGCGGATCGGTTGCGGCGTCAAGTTCATCAACGGCGAGCTCGACGAATACACCACGCCGGCCGAGGTGCGCCGCCTGGGCGCCTATGTGCGCCGCGCCGAGTTCGAGACGATTCCCAAGGCCGGCCACTTCCTCGACCTGGAAGGGCGCCAGCAGCAGGAGAGCGTGCGCAACGCGATCCTCGGCTACTTCGGCGAGGAGCGCGGCGCCACCGCCAAGGACGGTGCCTTCGAGTCGCTCTCGCCGATGCCGGTGCTGTCCTGATCCACGGCGGTTTCCGTCGTCTTGCGTCCCCTCGCGAATGCGGCGGGCGAGGCGGGTGATGCGCCCGACTTGCCCTGATCGCGCGAGCGGGCGGGCAGGCGAGGCGACGGCTGCCGATGATTCCCTCCAGCGCAACACAGGCGGTGTCGATGTCGAAGATGATCATCACGGCGATCGGGTCGGCGGGTGATGTATACCCGCTGCTCGGCGTTGGACGCGCGCTCGCCGAGCGCGGGCACGAGGTCGTGTTCTGTACCCATCCGCAGTTCGAGGCCAGCGCGCTGCGCTGCGGCTTTCGCTTCGTGGCGATCGGCACCGCCGAGGAGTACGCGCAGGCGATGGCCGATCCCGCGCTGTGGAACCCGCGCACCTCGTTCCGCACGCTCTGGGGCGTGATCGCGCCGTCGATGCGCCCGCATTTCGACAAGCTGTCCGAACTGATCGACCGGGACACGGTGCTGATCGGCACGCTCTGGGCGTTTTCGGCGCGGCTGTTGCAGGAGCGCCACGGCGCGCCCTATGTCTCGGTGCAGGTGTCGCCCTCCACCTTGCTGTCGGCGCATGCGCCGCCCACCCACAAGCGCCTGACCATTCCGCGCTGGCTGCCGCTGGGCGTGCGCGCCGCGGTGATGACGCTGATCGAGCGCGGCGTGCTCGACAAGGTTTGCGGGCCGCGGCTGAACGCGTTGCGTGCCGAGCTGGGCCTCGCGCCGGCGCGGCGCATCCTGGGCCGCTGGCTGCATTCCACCGACGGCGTGCTGTGCCTGTTCCCGGCCTGGTTCGCGGCCCCGCAGCCCGACTGGCCCGCCCGGCACCGGCTGGCCGGCTTCCCCTTGTTCAACGACATCGACGATCCGGCGCCCGATCCGGAACTCGAGGCGTTCCTCTCCTCGGGCGAGCCGCCGGTGGTGTTTACGGCCGGCTCGACGCTGGTCGACGGCGCCGGGTTCGCCGCGGCCGTGAACGCGGCGATGCGCGCCACCGGCGTGCGCGGCATCCTGATCACGCCCGATACGGCGCGCCGCGACGGCGAGCCCGATGCCTCGCGATTCCTGCGCCGGCGCTACCTGCCGCTGCGCAAACTGCTGCCGCGTTGCCGCGCGCTGGTGCATCACGGCGGGATCGGCACCGCCTCGCTGGCCTACGAGGCCGGCATTCCGCAACTGGTGATGCCGTCCGCGCACGACCAGTTCGACAATGCCCAGCGCGTGGCCGACAGCGGCTGCGGGTTGCGGCTCGACGCGCCGGTCGACGGCGCGGCCTTGTCGGCCGCGCTGGCGAGGATCCTCGCGGACGCCGGCATGGCCGGGCGCTGCGCGGCGATCCGCGCGAGCATGGCCGGCGCGCCCGACGGCTGCGAGGAAGCCGCGCGCATCATCGAGGATTTCGCGC
>NZ_VWWC01000056.1:0-38765 GCF_011753175.1 Burkholderia sp. Cy-637
CGCGCCACGAGGCGCGGCTCAGGCGCGGCGCGTCCACCACGCCGGCCGCGCGCTCGATCAGCGCGGCCACCGGCGCCGTGTCCAGCAGCGCGTTGTAGACGCGGCGCGCGCCCGGCACGGCGGCCAGGCGCGGCAGCGTGAACTCCAGCGAGCCGATCAGGTGGTCGCGCAGCGGACGCAGGTAGCGTGTGTGATAGTGGGCCAGGAAGCGCGAACGGAATTCGGGCACGCCGACCTTGACCGGGCATTGCCCCGCGCAGGACTTGCAGGCCAGGCAGCCGGCCATCGCCTCGTGCACCTGGTGCGAGAAATCGGCCTCGCCGCGCCGCTTGCGCAGGCTGTTCAGCGCGCGCGCCGGCAAGGGCGCCGCCACCGGCTCGGCGGTGAGGTCGGTGCCGGCCTCGCCTTGCAGGCGCAGCCATTCACGCATCAGCGAGGCACGCCCCTTGGGCGAGTGGATCCGCTCGCGCGTAGCCTTCCAGGACGGGCACATCGCGTCGTCGGGATCGAAGTTGTAGCAGGCGCCGTTGCCGTTGCAGTGGAGCGCGTCGGCATTGGCCTGCCAGACGCGTTCGTCGATGCGCCGGTCGAGCTCGCCACGCAGCGGCACGGCGTCGATGCGCAGCAGTTGCGCGCCGTCGGCGGCCGGGGTCGCGATTTTGCCGGGGTTCAGCTGGTTGTGCGGATCGAAGGCCGCCTTCAGTTCCTGCAGGGCCGGGTAGAGCGGGCCGAAATAGTCGGGCACGTATTCGGAGCGCAGGCCCTTGCCGTGCTCGCCCCACAGCAGCCCGCCGTAGCGGCGCGTCAGCGCGGCCACCGCGTCCGAGATCGGCCGGATCAGCGCGGCCTGCGCCGGGTCGCGCAGGTCCAGCGCCGGCCGCACGTGCAGCACGCCCGCATCGACATGGCCGAACATGCCGTAGCGCAGGCCGCGGGCATCGAGCAGGGCGCGGAACTCGGCGATGTAGTCGGCCAGGTGCTCGGGCGGCACGGCCGTGTCCTCGACGAAGGGCTGCGGTCGCGCCTCGCCCTGCACGTTGCCGAGCAGGCCCACCGCGCGCTTGCGCATCGCGTAGACGCGCTTCACGGCGGCATCGCCGTCGGCGATCGTCAGGCCCAGGCGCGCGGGGCTCGCTTCCTGCTCCAGCCGCGCCACGAAGGCGGCGACGCGCGCGCGAACCTGGTCCGCGTCGTCGCCGCTGAACTCGACCAGGTTGATGCCCTGCGCGCCGCCCTCGACCGCGGCATCGTCGGGGAAGAACTCGGCCACGCCCTGCCAGACGATGTCCTCGCGCGCCAGCCGCAGCACGGTCGAATCGACGGTCTCGATCGACAGCGGGCGATGCGCGAGCAGGGCGCGCGCATCGCGCAGCGCATCCATGAAGCCGCGATAGCGGATATTGACCAGCATGCCGTGTTTGGGGATCGGCAGCACGTTCAGCGTGGCCTCCACCACGAAACCGAGCGTGCCTTCCGAGCCGCACAGCACGCTGTTGAGATCGAAGCGCCCCTGCTCGTCGCGCAGGTGCGCGAGGTCGTAGCCGGTCAGGCAGCGGTTCAGCACCGGGAACTGCTCGCGGATCCGTTGCGCCTCGCGCCGGTGAATCCCGCTGGCCACGCGATGCACGCGGCCGATGCCGTCGCCGCGCGCGCACAGGCTCGCGAGCGCGGCCTCGTCGACGGGGGCGCTGGCGAGCCGCTCGCCGCCGATCAATACGGTCTCCAGCGCGAGCACGTGGTCGCGCGTCTTGCCGTAGGTGCAGCTGCCCTGGCCGCTGGCGTCGGTGCTGACCATGCCGCCGATGGTGGCGCGGTTCGAGGTCGACAGCTCGGGCGCGAAGAACAGGCCGTGGCGCTGCAGCTCGGCATTGAGCTGGTCCTTGACCACGCCGGCCTCGACGCGCGCGGTGCGCGCCACCGGATCGATCGCGAGGATCCGGTTCATGTGCCGCGACAGGTCGACCACGATGCCGTCGGTCAGCGACTGCCCGTTGGTGCCCGTGCCGCCGCCGCGCGGCGCCACATGAACCCCGCGAAAGCGTGCCTCGCCGAGCAGGGCCGCCAGGCGCGCCACGTCGGCGGCGTGGCGCGGGAACAGCGCGGCGGCGGGCTGGCGCTGGTAGATCGAGTTGTCGGTGGCCAGCACCGTGCGTGTGGCATGGCGGCGGTCGATCTCGCCCTCGAAGCCGGCGGTCCGCAATTCATGCAAGAATCGATCGATGGCCGAAGGCAGGGATTCGTCGACGGGGAGCCGGGCAATGGTCATCGTGGCGGACGGGGAAAAGGGTTTCGGACTGGATTCGGCGCGTCCTTCACGATTCCGGGCGGACCGCCACCGGTGGATTGTCGGATCGACCGGCGCCGCCCGCAAACGTATCTTTCTCGGCTTGATCATGAGGTTTATGAATGAATTATCGGAAACTGACGCCCTCGATGTCGCTGCTGCTGGCCTTCGAGGCCTCGGCGCGGCATGAAAGCTTCACGCGCGCGGCCGAGGAACTGTCGCTGACGCAAAGCGCGGTGAGCCGGCAGGTGCAGGCGCTGGAGGCGATGCTGGAGGTCGAACTGTTCGTGCGCGAGGGCAAGCGCATCAGGCCCAGCGATGCCGGGCGCGCCTACATGGCCGAGATCGGCGGCGCGCTTGTGCGCATCCGCGACGCCACGCTGCGCGTGCTGGCCTCCCAGGCGCCCGCCACGCAATTGCGGCTGGCCACGCTGCCGACCTTCGGCGCCAAGTGGCTGATGCCGCGCCTGCATCGCTTCTATCTCGCGCATCCCGCCTTGCAGCTCGACCTGCATTCGCGCATCGACGCCGTCGATTTCTCGGCGATGGAGATCGACGCGGCGATCGCGGTCGGCGACGGGCGCTGGTCCGAGGTGGTGGCGCATCGGCTCTATGACGAGGAACTGGTGCTGGTCGGCCATCCCTCGGTGCTGCCGGCCGCCTGGAAGCGACGCGGCGGCCCCGGCCGGCGCCGCCCCGCGCCCGATGCGCGGGCGCTGGCCGGCATGAGCCTGCTGCGCGTGCGCAGCTTCCCCGACGCCTGGCGTGTCTGGTGCGAGGCCCACGGGCTGCCTCACGACGCGCCGCGGCCCGGCCCCAGCTTCGAGCTGACCTCGCACCTGATCCAGGCCGTGGTGGCCGGGATCGGCATCGCCCTGGTGCCGCGCATGCTGGTGGACGAGGAGCTGCGCGACGGCCGCCTGGTCAGCCCCTTCGATCCGGTGCCGAGTTCGCGTGCCTACTTCCTGGTCTATCCGCCGCGGGTCGGCCAGCATCCGGTGCTGGTCGCGTTTCGCGACTGGCTGCTCGCCGAGCTGGGCTCGCGCTGAGCCGCCGGGCTGCCACCGCTCGCTGCCCATCGTCGTCGTCGCCTCGGCGCTCGCTCGGGGAAACCCTGCCGGCGCGCGGCCGCAGCCGGCGCCGCGAATCGAACTGAAAGCTTGTCGCGAGCAGCGGCGCGGCCCGCGCCGCGTGCCGCGTTTCGCATATCGCGCCGATATGGACAGGCGCGCCAAATCATATTGGACGCTGCGAACCCACGTCCGTAGGCTGCGCCAGATGACCGACGGCAGCCGCGTTCGGCACGTGCATCGACCGCTTCGTCGGTGCGCGCGCAACGATCGGGGCGAGCCGCTCGGCGAGGATCGGCGCGGCATCGCCTGCGATGCGCGCCTTCGTATCGTGGCGGTTCGGCAAGGCGCGGAATCGTCGAGACAACAGGGCGACGCGCAATCGGCCGATCGCCCGATCGGAGGAGCAGTGGTGATCGACAAGCGTATTTTCCCGCGCGCAGCCGCCCTGGCTGGCGCATGCGGTGCCGTGTTCGCGTTGGCGGGATGCGGGGGCGGCGACGGCGGCGGCTCGGCGCCGGCCGTGAACCAGTCTTCCACGGCCTCGTCCTCTTCGTCTTCCTCGAGCGCGTCGTCGTCGGCGGCGAGTGCCGGCGTGCAGCACATCCTGTTCGTCGGCGACAGCCTCACGCACGGCCGCTACACGCCGGTGCGCCCCTATCATTCGGGCGGCGCGGCCGGCTCGACCAGCGCCTCCACCCTGGTGGTCGACGAGAACTACGGCCAGACCGGCGCGCGCGCCGAGCTCGAGCCGGGCCCCTGGGGCGGAATTCCCGCCATCTTCGCGCAGCTCGCGGCGGAGGCCGGGCTGCGCTACGACGTGCATATCGAGGCGATCTCGCAGACCAGCCTGTCGAAGAATTTCGCGGCGGCCTCGGGCGTGATCGCGCAGCCGGGCTGGAACGCGGTGGTGCTGCAGGAGTTGAGCACCAAGCCGCTGCCGACCGCGCTGACCGGCAGCAGCGTCAGTAATCCGAAGGATTTCTGCGCGAGCGTGCAGACCATCGAGCGCGCGGTCCACGGCGCGGCGCCGCATGCGAACGTCTATCTCTACGAACCCTGGGCGCGCGCGGACCTCGCGCAGGCGCTGGCCGGCAACACCGGCGCGGCAGGCTTCGCCACGCAGTACCAATCGGCGCTCGGCGCGCTCAGCGATGCCAACCACGATGCCTATTACAACGCCGCCTCGACGGACGGCGCGATCGCCGGCGTCGCGCCGGTGGGCGAAGCCTGGCGGCTTGCCTGGAACCAGGGCGTGGCCAATCCCAACCCCTTTGCCTCGTCGAGCCTGCCGCTGCTCTGGTACGGCATCAATGCCGTCAACGATCCGCAGATCAGCTCGCCCGATTACCTGCATCCCGACGTCGACGGCGCCTACCTGGCCGGCCTGGTGCTGTTCGCGCAAGTGACCGGCACCGACGTGACGCGTTTCGGCGGCAACGAGACGGCGGCCCAGCAGCTCGGCGTGCCGGCCACGCTCGCCGCGCGCCTGCAGCAGATCGCGGCGCAGGCGGTGAAGCAGGCCAGCGCCGCGCCGCTCAATGCCTCGGCGCCGGCGCCGTGCACGCAGTCGCAATGAGCGCCTGAACGTTCGAGCGGCGTCGTCATCGGCCCCGGTCACGGCCACGCGCGCGCGGCGCTATGATGCGCCTGTTGCCCACCGCCGATCCGGGAGCCGATGAATACGCCGACCGAACCTGAATCCACGCCTGCCACGCCTGCCGAGCCCGGCGTCGTTGCCGCCGCGCCCGCGCCGCGCCGGTCCGCCCATCTGCTGTTCCAGAGCGCCTGGTTGCTGCTGCTCGCCATCGCCTTGCTGATGGCGGGCGGTTTCGGCTTCTTCACGGCCCAGTGTCGCGACCTGGGGCTGGCGCTCGGCTGGACCTTGCTGTTCACGATCATCGGCGGCGGCCAGGCGCTCGGCAACTGGCTCCTCACGCTGGCCGGCCTGGCGCTGTGGGTGGGCGTGGTGGCGCTGGCGCGCCGCCAGGTGCCGATCCGTTTCCGCCCCTATCCGAGCTTCATCGGCCTGGTGCTCGTCTACGTGGCCGTGGCAACGATTTCATGGTTCACCGTGGCGCCCGAATCCTGCCGGATCCACTTCTGAGTGCGCGATCCGGAGCTTGTCGCGCTTACCACTTTTGACAATCGCGCCGGGGCAATCCGGGTAACATGGCGCCGGCATGCGCATCGCAAGCCGTGCGCGTGCATTCCTTTGTCACGAACCGAATTTCACCAACCGAATGGAGTGCCGACCATGAGCATCTTTGGCGATATCGTGAACAAGCTGTTCGGCAAGGCCAAGCCGGACCAGGCACCGCCCGCCGAAACGCCGCAACCGGATCCGGCCGCGGCCCAGGCTGCCGCGCCGGCCACGCCGCCGCTGTCGGACGTCGACGTGGCCGCCGTGATGGACCAGCTGGTCAGCGAGAGCGGCCAGACGCTGAACTGGCGCGTGTCGATCGTCGACACCATGAAGGCGCTCGGCGTCGACAGCAGCCTCGAGCATCGCAAGCAGCTCGCGCAGGAGCTGAAGTACGACGGCGACACCAACGATTCGGCCAGCATGAACATCTGGCTGCACAAACAGCTGATGCAGGCGCTGGCGGCCAACGGCGGCAAGCTGCCGCCGGACCTGGCAAGCTGATCGAGCGGCCCGTTTCCGGCCCGTTTCCGGGCCGTCTGCGGGCCGAGAAGCAACAAGGGCCGACGCGCGATGCGTCGGCCCTTTTCGTTTGTGCCGGCCGGCGCGCGTGAAGCGCTTGGCCGGCATGCTGCTGCGATCCGGATCGGCGGCTGACTCAGCCCTTGACGAATTCGCCGTCGCGCAGGCGCCAGAGATCGAGCGGATTGTCGTCCCGCAGCGCCTCGGGCAGCAGCTCGGCGGGCAGGTCCTGGTAGCAGACCGGGCGCAGGAAGCGGTCGATCGCCATGGTGCCCACCGAGGTGGTGCGCGAATCCGAGGTGGCCGGGAACGGGCCGCCATGCACCATCGCATGACAGACCTCGACGCCGGTCGGGTAGCCGTTGGCGAGGATGCGGCCCACCTTGCGCTCCAGCACCGGCAGCAGGCGCCGCGCGGCCGGGTAGTCGGCCGCATCGAGCTGCAGGGTGGCCGTCAACTGGCCCTCGACGCCCTCCAGCACGCGCAGCAGTTCCGCCTCGTCGCGGCACGACACCACGATCGAGGCCGGCCCGAAGATTTCGTCGGCCAGCCCGTGGTTGACCACGAATTCCGCCGCGGTGGTGCGGAACAGCACCGGCAGCGCGCTGCAGGCATTGTCCGAGGCGATGCCGTCGGCCACCTGGGCGACGCCGGTCTGCTCGGCGCGCTCGCCGATCTGGCGCCGATAGGTGGCGGCGATGCCGGCCGACAGCATGGCCTGTGCCTGGCGCGTGGCGAGCGCGGCGGCCGCGTCGGCCACGAAGGTATCGAGGTCGGGGCCCGAGATCGCCAGCACCAGGCCGGGATTGGTGCAGAACTGGCCGGCGCCGAGCGTCAGCGAATCGACGAAGCCCTGCGCGATCTGCGTGGCGCGCGCCTTCAACGCGGCCGGCATCAGGACCACCGGGTTGATGCTGCTCATCTCGGCATGCACGGGGATCGGCTCGGCGCGCGCCGCGGCGATCGCCGACAGCGCGAGGCCGCCGCGCCGCGAGCCGGTGAAGCCCACCGACTTGATGGCCGGATGCGCGACCAGCGCCTCGCCCACCGTGTTGCCCTTGCCGATCACCAGCGAGAAGGTGCCTTCGGGCAGGCCCAGCTCGGCCACCGTCTGCTGGATCGCGCGGCCCACCAGTTCCGAGCCGCCCAGGTGCGCCTCGTGCGCCTTGACCACCACCGGGCAGCCGGCGGCCAGCGCCGAGGCGGTGTCGCCGCCCGCCACCGAGAAGGCCAGCGGGAAGTTGCTGGCGCCGAACACGGCCACCGGGCCAATCGGGATCTTGCGCGCGCGCAGGTCCGAGCGCGGCAGCGGCTTGCGCTCGGGCTGCGCCGAGTCGAGCGTGGCGTCGTTCCAGCGGCCGTCGCGCACCAGCTTCGCGAACAGGCGCAACTGGCCGCAGGTGCGCGCGCGTTCGCCTTCCAGGCGCGCCACGGGCAACGCGGTTTCCTGGTGCAGGCGCTCGATCAGCGTCGCGCCCAGCGCCTCGATACGCGTGGCGATTCCTTCCAGCAATGCGGCGCGCGTGTCGAGCGCGGCCTGGCGATAAGGGTCGAAGGCCTCGGCGGCGAGCCGGCAGGCGCGATCGACATCCTCCGCGCCGCCCGCGCCGAACTCCGGCTCGAGCTCCTGGCCGCTGGCCGGCGCGAAGGCGCGCAGCGTGCCCTGCGTGCCGCGCACCGAAGCGGCGCCCAGCAACATGTTTCCGGTGATTTCGTGGTCCATTCCGTCTGTCTCCTGCGATGCGGCAAGGTGGATCGGTGGCGGTGCCGCGCGGAACGGATCTGGCTTCGCGCCGCGCCGGCGCCGTGATGCGGATTGCGTGCGAGTCGTGGCCGGACACGGGGCGCGGGCCCGGGCGGGGAGCCGGGGCCGCGGAGCGGGTCGCTTCGATGGACGAGGGGGCGACGGCGGGGTGACGGCGAACGCTGCGAGGCCGGCCGCCCGGCTGGGGCAAGGCACCGGCTACTGGATCGCGGCAAGGTAGCATTCGCTCGCCGGACATGTCAAACAAAGTGACAACTTGATACGGGTTCGCGTCGAGGGGGCAGGGCGCGGGCGGAAGGCGGCGATCCAGCGGCGCTCGCCGCGCGTGCGAGGCCGCCGCGTTCAGCGATCCAACTGGCGGTCGAGCAGCCGGTTGCGCGCCTGGTCGACGTGGTAGCGCATCGCGATCGCCGCGCTGTCGGGGTCGCCCACGCGGATCGCCTTGAGCACGCGGTCATGCTCGTCGAGCACGCGCGCGCGGCGCTGTTCCGAAGCCTCGCTGGTCAGCGACAGCGTCATGTGCATGCCGGCCTTGAGCCGCTCGGCCACGCTGTCGAGCAGGTCGAGCAGCAACTGGTTGCCGCTCGCCACCACGATCGCGCGATGGAAGGCGAAGTCGGCCTCCATCTCGGCCTCGCGCGACACCGGGCTGGCGAAGGCCAGGCGCAGGGCCTCGCTGGCGCGCTCCATCTCCAGCAGGTCGCGTTCCTTGCGATGGCGCGCGGCCAGCCGGGCGGCCAGCTCCTCCAGCGAGAGCCGTACCTCGAAGCCCTGCAGCACGTCGCGCAGCTTGCGGCTGGTGGCCAGCGCCGTGACCTGTCGAGCCGGGCTGCGCTGCACATAGGTGCCCGAACCCTGGCGCGAGACGATGATGCCGTCGCTCTGCAGCCGCCGCAGCGCCTCGCGCACCACCGGGCGTGATACCGAGAAATGCTGCGCCAGGCGGTTCTCCGGCGGCAGGCGGTCGCCCACCGCGTAGTTGCCGCCGACGATGCCGTCGAGCAGGGCCGCGTACACGGTGTCGGACAGCCGGGTGCGCTCGAGCGCGCCGGCGCTCGCGAGGTCGTCCATCGAATCCATCGAGTCTTGGGAGGCTAACAAGTCGGGTGACGATTTTACCAATCGCGGAACCACTGGCAATGAGTGGACGGCGTCGGCGATGCCGGTAGTGGCGCCGCACAAGCCTTTGGCTGCCTGGATTGGCGGCCGCCGGGCGCGATTCGGGCGTGGCCGGCGCGGGCTCGGTGATTACCCTCGGTCATGTTGCCAGCCAGCCGTTTGGTCCGCTAAAGTTGTAAATCAATTTTACATGTTGAGACCGATCGATGAAAACCACCCCCGTGAGCGTCGAGGACCTGCGCGGCTCCGTGATCGCGGTGCCGCCGCTCGCGCGCCGCGCCGACGGCAGCCAGGACGCGGCCGCCAACGGCGCACTGCTGGCGCACCTGAAACGCGGCGGCATCAGCACCTACATGTATGGCGGCAACGCGAATTTCTACAACCTCGGGGTGGCCGAGCTCGGCACCGTGGTCGATGCGCTGGCCGCGCAGTTGAAGGCCGGCGAATGGCTGATTCCCTCGGTCGGCCCCGATTTCGGCAAGGCGCGCGAACAGCTCGCCCTGCTGGCCGAGCGCGGTTTCCCGACCGCGATGGTGCTGCCACTGCGCTTCCCGTCCACGCCGGCCGGCGTCGCCACCGGCCTGCGCAAGCTCGCCGAGCGTTACGGCCGGCCGTTGATCGCCTATGTGAAGGACGAGGGCTATCTCGCCGAGGACGATCTCGCCGCGCTGGTGAAGGACGGCGCCGTATGCGCCGTCAAGTACGCGATCGTGCGCGAGGACCCGCGCCGCGATGCGGTGCTGGCCGCGCTGGTCGAGCGCCTGGGCGCGGAGCGCATCATCAGCGGGATCGGCGAGCGGCCCGTGATCGATCATTTCCGCGGCTTCGGGCTGCGCGCCTTCACCTCGGGTTCCTGCTGCGTGGCGCCGGCGCTGTCGAACGCGATTCGCCTGGCGCTGCTGGACGGCGACGACGCGCGCGCCGCCGCGCTGCGCGAGCGCTTCCTCGCGCTCGAGGACGCGCGCGACGCCTATTCGCCGATCCGCGTGCTGCACGCGGCCGTCGAGGCGGCCGGCATCGCCTCGCTCGGGCCGATCGGCGAATTCCTGTCGCGCATCGAGGATCCGGCGCAACTGCGCGAGATCGAGGCGGCGGCCGTGGCGCTGCATGCCGACAACGCGGCGGCGCTGGCCTGAGCCGCGCCGGGCATCGTTGCTCCCGCCTGCCCGGCTCGTTACGATAGCGGCCTGCTCGCGCCGCCGCGCAGCGATGCGCGCGGCGCGCTTTCCATCACGACGCCAACCGGGATCTCGATCATGACCGTCTCCTTCTCGCAGCCGATCCGCGCCATCGTCACGGGCCACACGCGCGGCCTGGGCGCCGCGCTCGCCGCGCAACTGCTGCAACGCGAGGTGGCCGTGCTCGGCATCTCGCGCCGCGCGCATCCCTCGCTGGCCACGCGGTTCGGCGCCGATCGCCTCGCCGAACTCGCGCTCGACCTGTCGGACCCCGCGGCGATCGCCGCCTGGCTGGCCGGCGGCGCGCTCGAACGCTTCGCCGAGGGCGCGCGCAGCGTGCTGCTGATCAACAACGCGGGCATGGTCGAGCCGATCGGGCCGCTGGCCACGCAGTCGCCCGAGTCGATCGCGCAGGCGGTGGCGCTGAACGTGACGGCGCCGCTGATGTTCGCGGCCGCGGTGGCCAAGCTCGGCAGCGGCTCGCTCGAACGCCGTATCCTGCATGTGTCCAGCGGCGCGGCGCGCAACGCCTACGCGGGCTGGAGCGTCTATTGCGCGACCAAGGCCGCGCTCGACCATCATGCGCGCGCGGTCGCGCTCGACGCGAACGGGCCGCTGCGCATCGCCAGCGTGGCGCCGGGCGTGGTCGATACCGACATGCAGGCGAGCATCCGCGCCACCGAGGCGGAACGTTTCCCGCAGCTCGAACGCTTCACGCAACTGAAGGCCAGCGGCGCGCTGAGCACGCCCGAGGACGCGGCGCGCAAGCTGCTCGACTACGCGCTCGGCGAGCAGTTCGGCAGCACGCCGATCGCGGACGTGCGCGAGCTTTGAGACGCCGATTCCGAATGCCGTGCCGCGGGCCGGCATCGAGGCCATCGAGGCATGATGTCTTGCGCGCCTGACGTCCCGCCGCCTTCGTTCGTCCGCTCACCGAACAACCTGACAATACCGCGCGAAGTCCAGGAGCCGCTGGCCAGAGGAATGACACGCTGATCAGTGCCACCCGCGCTGAGCCCCAGCGAGGAGGGGCGCTCCGGGCACCGTCCACCACAGCCCTGCGGCAGCTCCGCCAAAGGCTATTGCGCTGGCCAGCAGCGGGCCGCAATGATCGTCGCGGGCGGCGTCAAGCTCAAGGAGCGGTCGTTATCGCGGACGGGGTCTCCGCCAGCCGATCGAGATCTATGTCGACCCACTCGTCGTGAGCGACGACGCTCGGTGAAACGTCGAAGAGACTAATGTCGAAATTTGTAACGCGAGGCGGAATTTTAGGTATCACAAAACATTAGCCTCCGAAACTAATAAATATTACAGATCAGAAAGTTCTTGAAGCTTTCAAGAAAGCTAGTAAGTTTGATGATCTAACAACGGGGGAATCATGAAGCGGACCAGATGGATTTGGGGGACGGTTGTGTGCTTAACCGTTGTTGCCGTTACCGTCGGACTAATTCGTGGCACCGATGCATCCGGCGAGAAAAGTAGCGTGACGACGGCACAAACCAATCGATCGAATGGTGCACAAATGACACCAACTGGCAGCGCCAATAGCTTCGCGTTGTCAGAGTCACGTTCCGGAATATCAAATGAAGAGGGCGGAAACGGTCAACCGAGTGAAAGCTTGCGCGGGGAGGTAACCAACAAATACCATGTGCGAGATGATATCTTGGAATACATTGATGGAAAATATAAAGACGAAAAAATAAGATCGGCATTTATCAATTACGCAGCCGCCCAACAAAATCTTATAGAATATGGCTCGACACGAGAAGCGGCCACTCAAGCAGCCGACGACATAAATAAAAGAGTAACTTGCATTATGCAGCTCATTGGCACAAATCGCGTGGATGAAATTAAAATCATTACCGCCATGAGCATTGACACCGAGGCACGATTCAGGGCTTATTGGAAAGCGGTCGACCTCCAAGCAGGTCGCGTAATGTACGAGCCAAAAGGAAATCCATGCGAATAATTGCCTCTCTGGCAGCCCTCTTCCTTTGCCGGCGAGACAAAAGCAGATGATGCGAACAAATGCCAGTCCCCATATCTGATATTTTTCAGCAATGGAATACTCAATGCATTAGATGACATGGTTGCAGCCAGAAACGTTCTTAAATCAAAAATCGGCACCAGTTTTAACGAAGTCCCCATCGATTACGCGAACCTGCAGAATAAGACCGGCGGCATCGTTGACGATTTGACTCGTGTATATAAGCAGAAGCTCTCGGAAAACGCCAATTTAAACTGGACCATATTGACGCGAGCGATAATCGGACTATCGACCGGCATGGATCCCTCACTGTTCTCGCAAGCGCAGCAGGCAGTCAGGTATTGTCAGGTTGTTCGGTGAGCGGACGAACGAAGGCGGCGGGACGCAGCCTCGAATGGCTTACGCCGCCAAGCGGGCGCATGAAACCCTTTCCCAGGCCGTCATCGCCTGGGCTCGGGCCGCTCGTTTCTGTTGCACATCGCGGTGGTAACAGCAGCCCATGAACAAGTTCGAAACTTGGGCGTGGACCGAGGCAAATCGCTGCAACTGGCGTGCTGATTTGAACCGCCGCATCACCTTTTCTCGCACCCGAGTCGGCTGGTGCGAATTCTCCGCCCGGTTGTTCGGCCCCTTGTGCTGCCGGTGCTCGACGCGCAGACCCAGCGCGGTGTTCGCCGCAGCATAGCTGCGCAGTTTGTCCGTCACCATCACGCGCGGGTGGCCGTGGCACTTGAGCAGCTTGCGCATCAGCCGCTTGGCAACTGCTGCGTCGCGCCGACGCTGAACCAGGACATCGAGCACCGTACCGTTCTGATCCACGGCACGCCAGAGCCAGTGCTTCACGCCGCGGATCGTCACCACCATCTCGTCAAGGTGCCATTTGTCGCCACGGGCTGGGGCCGTTGAGCGGATTCGCTTCGCGATCGCCAGGCCGAACTTCGTGGCCCAGCACCGCACGGTTTCGTAGGTGAGCTCGATACCGCGGGCAGCCCGCATTTCCTCGACCATGCGCAGGCTCAACGGAAATCGGTAGTACAGCCACACCGCGTAGCCGATCACCCCGGCGGAAAGCGGTGGCCCTTGAATGAAATCGGCGATTCGAATTGGGGCTGAACGGTAACGATGCATTTCTTCATGCCCTACTATACAAGCCATCGACTCAACAACCTGACAGTACCAGCGGGCCTGCGCCAGCAACATCGGACCCAGCGCGATCTTGTAGAGATTCAACATCGGACAGCCTCGCGGAAAGGCCGGACTGCCGGCCACGAACGAGCACGGATGCTAAGGCGTGGTGCCCTGGAAAGCAACGGCGCCGCCCCTAAGCCTCGCTGGTCTCCAGCACCCGCCCCTCGCGCAGCGCCGCGAGCAGCGCGCCCGCGTCGCGCTTGGGCGAGATGCCGAACATGCGCGAATACTCGCGGCTGAACTGCGAGGCGCTTTCATACCCCACCTTGAACGCCGCTTCCTCGACCTTGACCACTTCATGCGCGATCAGCCGCCGCGCCTCCAGCAAGCGCAACTGCTTCTGGAATTGCAGCGGCGTCATCGAGGTCAGCGCCTTGAACTGCCGATGGAAGGCCGACGGGCTCATGCGCGCGAGTTGCGCCAGTTCCTCGATGCGGATCGGCACGTTGTAGCGATCGCGCAGCGCGTGGATCGCGCGCACCACGCGCTCGGCATGGCCGTTGCCGAGCAGCATGCCGACGATCTCGCCGCCGTTCGGCCCGGCCAGCAGCCAGTAGCAGAGCTCGCGCATGATGCCGGGATAGAGCACGCCGATCGCGTGCGGCGTGTCGAGCAGGCGCATCGCGCGCAGCATGCAGTCGATCATCTCGGGGCGCAGCCGCTCGACGAACACGCCGGGCCCGGCGCTCTCGCGCGCGGCCGGCGGCGCCTCGAAGCTCTCCAGCACCGCGCTCATCTCCGCCATGTCGAGCTCGACGATCAGCGCGATCGCCGGCTTTTCCTCGGTGCCCTGCACGATCCGGCCGATCGCCGGCATCGTCATGCTGACCACCAGCGCCTCGCCGGCGCGATAGAGGTAGTCGCGCGCGCCGAAGGTGGTCTGCTTGGCGCCCTGCAGCGAGATGCACAGCGCCGGGCGCATCAGCAGGCGGCTCTGCGGGCGATCCTGGGTGGCGCGCGTGATCAGCAGGCCGGTGTTCGCCGTGCGATAGACGTTAGCGGGGGGCTGGTCGTCGATATGGTGCCGGACCGCGTCGAGCAGGGCATTCAGGGTCATGTCGGATCCTCGGGAGCCAGGGGATGGCATCGGCTGCCAGCATAACGGCAAGCCGGCGGCGTCGTGCGCGGCCGGGCAGGATCAGGCAAGAAATTGTCGAGATCCGTCATTCACCGCGTGGGGGGCGCGGCCGTACGATGCGTTCCGTGTTCCCTGAACGAGGTGTTCCATGTCCACGCAAACTTCCCCCGTCGCCAGCCAGATCGGCAAGATCGCCATCGTCACCGGCGGCAGCCGCGGCCTCGGCCGCGATACCGTCGTCAATCTCGCGCGCCGCGGCGTCGATTCGATCTTCACCTGGCATTCCAATTCGGCCGAGGCCGAGCAGGTGGTCGCGCAGGTGGCCGCCGAAGGCCGCCGGGCGATCGCGCTGCAGCTCGATACCGGCAACACCGCCGGCTTCGATGCCTTCGTCGGCAAGCTCGGCGAGGCGCTCGCGCAGCTCGGCGCGAGCCGCTTCGACTATCTCGTCAACAATGCCGGCACCTCGCATCACGCGCCGTTCGCGGAGGTGACCGAGGCCGATCTCGATGCGCTCTACCAGGTGCATTTCAAGGGCGTGTTCTTCCTGACCCAGAAGCTGCTGCCGCTGATCAACGACGGCGGGCGCATCGTCAACGTGTCTTCGGGCCTGACGCGCTTCTCGTTCCCCGGCAGCAGCGCCTATGCCTCGATGAAGGGCGCGGTGGAGGTGCTGACGCGTTATCTCGCGCGTGAACTCGGCGCGCGCGGCATCGCGGTCAATACCGTCGCGCCCGGCGCGATCGCCACCGACTTCAGCGGCGGCATGGTGCGCGACAATCCGGAGCTGAATCGCCGCATCGCCGAATTCACCGCGCTGGGCCGCGTCGGCCAGCCGGGCGACATCGGCCCCTTGATCGCCTCGCTGCTGGCGGACGACAACCGCTGGGTCAACGCGCAGCGCATCGAGGCTTCGGGCGGCATGCTGGCCTGAAGCCGGGCGGCGGGGCGGGCATCGCGCATGACGCGCCGTGCCCGCCTCGCGCGGCGCGTTCGACAGCCGTTTCCCGGCGATCTCTCCACGATCGTTCGGCGAATGCCCGGCGGTCGGCGCGCCGTAATCCCCGCCGTGCGAATCCGGAATTTTCGCGGCATCGATCTTGGCAGACTGGTTGCACCTTGCAGATGACGACTGCAACGGATCCACAACCAGGAGAGATTCTGATGGCCAAGGTACTTTGCGTGCTTTATCCCGATCCCGTCACCGGCTACCCGCCGAAATACGCACGCGACGACATCCCGAGGATCGAGCGCTACCCGAACGGTCAGACGGTGCCCTCGCCGAGCGGCGAGCTCGGTTTCCGCCCGGGCGAGCTGCTCGGCTGCGTGTCGGGCGAACTGGGCCTGCGCGCCTGGCTGGAGAGCCAGGGCCACGAGCTGATCGTGACCAGCGACAAGGACGGCGCCGATTCCACCTTCGACCGCCACCTGCCCGATGCCGATATCGTCATCTCGCAGCCGTTCTGGCCGGCCTACCTGACGCCCGAGCGCATCGCGCGGGCCAGCAAGCTCAAGCTCGCGGTGACGGCCGGCATCGGCTCGGACCACGTCGACCTGAAGGCTGCCGCCGGGCACGGCGTGACGGTGGCCGAGGTGACCTTCTCGAACAGCATCAGCGTGGCCGAGCACGTGGTGATGATGACGCTCTCGCTGGTGCGCAACTACCTGCCCTCGCACCAGTACGCGGCCAACGGCGGCTGGAACATCGCCGACTGCGTGAGCCGCAGCTACGATCTCGAGGGCATGCAGTTCGGCACCATCGCGGCGGGCCGCATCGGCCTGGCCGTGCTGCGGCGCCTCAAGCCCTTCGACGTCGGGCTGCACTACTACGATCCGCATCGCCTGCCGGCCGAGACCGAGCGCGAACTGGGCCTGACCTATCACGAGACGCCGCAGTCGCTGGTGAAGGTCTGCGACGTGATCAACCTGCAGAGCCCGCTCTATCCCTCGACCGAGCACATGTTCGACGATCGCATGTTCGAGTTGGTCAAGCGCGGCGCCTACCTGATCAACACCGCGCGCGGCAAGCTCTGCGATCGCGACGCCGTGGTGCGCGCGCTGCAGTCGGGCAAGCTGGCGGGTTATGCCGGCGATGTCTGGTATCCGCAGCCGGCGCCGGTCGATCATCCGTGGCGCCGCATGCCGAACGAGGGGATGACGCCGCATATCTCGGGCAGCTCCTTGTCGGCGCAGCATCGCTACGCGGCCGGCACGCTGGAGATCCTGCAGGACTTCTTCGCGAGCAAGCCGATCCGCAGCGAATACCTGATCGTCGACGGCGGCGGCCTGGCCGGCACCGGCGCGGGGTCGTACAAGCTGGATTGAGCGTCGCTGGTCGAACGTCGAACATCGATCGCTGAAGAACCCAGCCCGCCGCGCGTGACGCGCGGCGGGCTGTTTGTTTTCCGGGCCGGTGATGTCTGCCGGGCGCGCCGGGCGGCGCGATGCTCGCGGCGCTCGCCAGGCCGATCTCAATCGGCCGATTGCAGACGCCAGCGCCGCGGCGTGAGCCCCGTTGCCTCGCGAAACACGGTGCTGAAATGCGCCTGTCCCGCAAAGCCGCTGGCCAGCGCCACCTCGACGATCGGCAGCCCCCGGCGCAGCAGCGTCTTGGCTTGCTCGACCCGGCGCCGCATCAGGTAAGCGTGCGGCGTGAGCCCGGTGGCGAGCCGGAACTGCGCGGCGAAATGCATGCGGCTCAGGCCGGCGTGCCGCGCGATGTCGTGCAGGGTGATCGGCTCGGCGAAGTTCGCGTCGACATAGTCGATCACGCGGCGCAGCTTCGGCGCGGCCAGCCCCTGGCGCGAGCGGCGCGGCTCGTGCGCGTAGCGCGTCAGCACGTGATGGAGGATGCCGGCCACCACGCCGTCGCGCTGGCGGACGTCCTCCCGCGCGCAGGCGGCCAGCCGGCGCGCCAGCGGCATCAGCACCGGGTCGACGCGAAAGCCCGGATCCTCCAGGCGCGGCGTCGCGCCCGAGCCGTCCAGCGCATCGTATTCGGCATCCACCAGCGCGGCCGGCACGAACATGTGCAGCGCCTCGTTCGCGCCGCGGAAGCGGCATTGCACGTGCTCGCCCGGCGCGGTCAGTTGCAGCCCGCCAGGGCCGCCCGTGCCGCGTTCGAGCAGGCGGCCGTCCTTGTAGCAGTCGATGGTGGCCGGCCCGAGCAGCAGGCTGATGGTGTAGTGGCGCGGCGAGACCGGCGCGACCAGCTCGCGCCAGCCGATGCGCCGGTCCAGCCAGTGGCCGATCACGATGCCGGCGCGGGCGCCGGCCGGATCGCCGGGTGTGGCGGGCGAGCCATCGCCGCCGCCGCGGGGCGTCGCCGGCATCTCGCGCCAGCGGTGTTCGTCGGCGGGCAGCGCACTCGACGCGGCAAGCGCGTCGCTCTCGGCGGTCGGCATGGTCGTCTCCTGGGTCGGCTGGCCGTGCACCGCGAGCGGTGCGGCACGGCATCGACAGGCAGGATAGAAGCGCCGGGCTCGCCCTGGCGGCCACAGGTGACGCGCCGGAAAAGCAGCACAGTTGCTGCGCCGCGATGCGATTTTCCGGGAACTGTGATCGATGTAGGGAGATGCCGGCTCGGGTGAACTTCAGGCGAGCTTCAGGCGTGCGGCATGCCGGCGACGGCCGCCTCCTCGAGTTCGCCGCCCTCGTCGGCGCGCGTGCCGGCGGCTTGCCGCGCGCGTTTCGCGGTGCCCGTCTTCGGCGCGCGCCGCTCCTGGCTCGGCGCATGGCCGAACTGGGCGCGATAGGCCTTGCTGAAATGGCAGGCCGAGCGAAAGCCCGACAGCGAGGTGACCTGCGCGATCGACACGTCGCTGTTGCGCAGGATCTCGCGCGCGTGCTTGAGGCGCACCGACAGGTAGTAGTGAGTGGGCGAGGTGCTCAGGTAGTGCTTGAACATGCGCTGCATCTGCCGCTCGGACAGCGCGATCAGCCGCGCCAGGTCGGCCAGCGGCAGCGGCTCCTCGATATTGGCCTCCATCAGCCGCACCGCCTCCACCAGCTCGCCGCGCGAGAAGCCGACCCGCGCGTCGACCGGGATCGGCTGCGGATCGCTGGCGCCGCGGATGCGCTGCAGCACGAACTGCTCGGACACGCGGGTGGCGAGCTCCTGGCCGCGCTCGGCGGCGACGATGCCGATCATCAGGTCGAGCGGCGCGGTGCCGCCGGTGCAGGTCACGCGGTCGCGGTCGATCACGAACAGCTCATCGACGATCGACACCGCCGGGAATTCGGCATGCAGGGCCGAGAGGTTCTCCCAGTGCACGGTGCCGCGATAGCCGTCCAGCAGGCCGGCGGCCATCAGCGCGTAGGCGCCGGTGCAGATCCCGCCGAGCGGCATGCCGCGCCGCGCCAGCTCGCGCAGCGCGTGGATCACCGGCGCGTCCACCGCCTCGCGCACCTGGGTGCCGCCGCAGACGATCATCAGGTCGGGCAGCGGCGCGTCGAGATCGAGCCGGTGGGTGGGCCGCGCGACCATGCCGTTGCTGGCGGCCACCGCCTCGCCGTCGACCGAGTAGACGGTCCAGCGGTAATGCTCGCTGCGATCGACGTAGTTGGCCATGCGCAGGGCCTCGATCGCGCTCGAGAAGGCGATCATCGAGAACGAGGGCAGGGTCAGGAAACCGAAATGGCGCGGCGTGGATGCGGACATGGGAGCAACATCGGCGCGGGCCGATGCCAGAGGTTGGGCCGTACATGACGACGCCTGCCCGGCGGCCGGCTCGCGCCGGTCAGCCGCGATGCCGGAGAGCGGCGCGAGGGCGGTGGCCGCCGCGTTCCGGCAGGCACTTGCCGGGCGTCGCGGGCCGCGCTCGCGGCCGTTTTTCACGGCGGCGTCACCCCCGAATCATTGCGATAAAAGCGGGGCCGCGATCAAGGAAATTCGACGGGCGCTTGCCTATTCCCGACACGGATCGGACCGGTTCGACACGGCGCCCCGGCGGCGTCCGACGGCGGGGCCGACAAGGGCATGAACACTGTCGTTTCCGGTCGGCTGGCGGACGCATCAGGGCAGGATGACGCAGGCGATGTCGCGCACACTCGGACCGATCACGACGCCGTACCCGATAACAGGCGATGGCGACCGCGAGGGCCGCGCGCGCTGAAGTCCACGGACTTTATCGCGGCGGGGCCGGCGCGCTCGCACGACGAGACAGCATGCCGCGTCGCGGCTGCCCATCGCCACTCATCCAGGAGCGTGCCTTTGAGCCACTCGACCCGCAGAGCTTCAGGCAAGACCCCAGCCCGGCACCCGGCCGCGCCGGGCAGCGCGCCGCGTTCCCGATCCGGCGGCGCCGCGAAACGCGCCGCGCCGCCGCGCGAGGCCGCCTTCGCCGGCGACGAGGTGACCGTGGTCGATCGCGCGCTGCTGCGCCGCGCGGTGGGCGCGATGGCGCTCGGCAACGCGATGGAGTGGTTCGACTTCGGCGTCTACAGCTATATCGCGGTGACGCTGGGCCATGTGTTCTTTCCCTCGACCAGCGGCTCGGCGCAATTGCTGGCCACCTTCGGCACCTTCGCGGCCGCCTTCCTGGTGCGGCCGATCGGCGGCATGGTGTTCGGCCCGCTGGGCGACCGGCTGGGCCGCCAGCGCGTGCTGGCCGCCACCATGATCATGATGGCCTGCGGCACCTTCGCGATCGGCCTGATTCCCTCCTATGCCTCGATCGGCATCCTCGCGCCGGTGCTGCTGCTGGTGGCGCGGCTGGTGCAGGGCTTCTCGACGGGCGGCGAATACGGCGGCGCGGCCACCTTCATCGCCGAGTTCGCGGCCGACCGCCATCGCGGCTTCATGGGCAGCTTCCTCGAGTTCGGCACGCTGGCCGGCTACCTGCTCGGCGCGGGCACCGTCACGGCCCTGACCTCGCTGCTGAGCCCCGCGCAGATGCTCGACTGGGGCTGGCGCGTGCCCTTCTTCGTGGCCGGCCCGCTCGGGCTGATCGGCCTCTACATCCGCACCCGGCTGGAGGAGACGCCGGCCTTCCGCAAGGAGGCCGAGCATCGCGAGCGGCTCGAGCGCGCGCGGCCGCGCCAGTCGATCGCCGCGCTGCTGGCCGGGCAATGGCGCGCGCTGCTGGTCTGCGTCGGGCTGGTGCTGATCTTCAACGTGACCGACTACATGGCGCTGGCCTACCTGCCGAACTACCTGTCGGCCACGCTGCATCTCGACGAGACGCGCGGCCTGGTGATCGTGCTGCTGGTGATGGTGCTGATGATGCCGCTCACGCTCGCCGCCGGCTGGCTGTCCGATCGCGTCGGGCGGCGCCCGGTGATGCTGGCCGGCTGCATCGGCCTGATGGTGTTCGCGATCCCCGCGCTGCTGCTGTTGCAGACCGGCCGGGGCGGATCGATCTTCGCCGGCATGATGCTGCTCGGCGTGCTGCTGTCCTGCTTCTGCGGCGTGATGCCGTCCGCGCTGCCGGCCTTGTTCCCGACCCGGGTCCGCTATAGCGCGCTGGCGATCGGCTTCAACGTCTCGGTCTCGCTGTTCGGCGGCACCACGCCGCTGGTCACCGCCTGGCTGGTCGAGCGCAGCGGCAACCTGATGATGCCGGCCTATTACCTGATCGGCGCGGCGGCGATCGGCGCGATCTCGGTGCTGGCCGCGCGCGAGAGCGCGGGGCGGCCGCTGCCGGGTTCGGCGCCTTGCGTGTCGACGCAGGCCGAGGCGGTGCGGATCCGGCGCGGCGATGCATCCGTCGCCTCGTCGAACGGCCGCGCGCTGCGCCGGCTGGCGGGGGAGTAGAGGTCGCCGCGCATCGGCGCTATCGTGCGCGGCAAGCGTTCAGACCGGCTCGAGGATCATCGGGAAGTACACGGCCGGCAGCGCGATGAAGGCCGGGTCGCTCCCGCTGCTTGGCATCGCGCCGGCGAGTGCCGGGCAGGGCGATGGCGCCCCCGCCCGGATCTTCATGCCGAGGCGGCCGGGCGTTCCGCGGCGGCCGGCGTGGCGGCAAGACGGCCCGGCGCGGACGGATCCGCGTCGCGCGGAATCTGCCGCGAGATCCGCAGCGCGATCGCCATCAACGGCAGCATCGCGCCGAACAGCGAGGTGGCCAGCGTCGTGCGCAGCGCGCCGACCAGGCAGACCAGCTCGCTCGCCGAGCATTGCGCGGGATTGCGGCCGAAGGCGAGGCTCAGCGTCAGCGGGCCGAGCACCAGCATCACCATCACGATGCGGGTCCAGAAATCGGCGCGCTCCTCGGTGCCGCACATGTCCACCAGCAGGCGGCGCGTGACCGCGCGCAAGTACAGGGCGATCGCATAACCGATCGGCATCGGCAGGAGGAACTGGGCGGCCAGGGCGATGACGGTGTTCATGTCGCTTCTCCTTACTGTTGTTTCTGTAGAAACAGAAATTCAAGGGCCAAAAAAAGCGGGTGTCGCCACCCGCGCGGATTCACTTCGCCGGCTTGCGCCGCACCACCTGGCTGATCTTCGCGCCGATGCCGAGCGTCTTCATCAGCGTTTCCGGCTTCATGCGCAGCATTTCGTCGGACCAGGTGGTCAGCGTCTCGAGGAACTGCAGCGTATCGCGGATCCGCTGCTCGGTTTCCTGGCTCTCGCCGGCCAGCTCGGGGCTGTCGAGCGTCTCGCGCAGCACCGTCAGGGTCGGGTCGAGTTCGCGCTGGCGCCGGCCTTCGACGATCAGCTTGAACAGTTCCCAGATATCGGTGGAGGTCTCGAAATGGTCGCGGCGGTCGCCCATCACGTGCACCACGCGCGCCAGCCGCCACGACTGCAACTCCTTCAGGCTGTTGCTGACGTTGGAGCGCGCCACGTTCAGCGCGGCGGCGATCTCGTCGGCGGCGAGCGGCTTGCCGTGCAGGTAGAGCAGGGCATGTATCTGTGCGACGGTGCGATTGACGCCCCAGCGGGAGCCCATCTCGCCCCAGTGGAGGATGAATCGTTCGGAGAGCGGTGTCAGTTCCATGCGGCGTAATGTACGGTCCGTCAGTTATTTCTGTCAAGACAGAAATAACTGACGGCAAAAGCGCGCGTGAGCGGGCTGCACGAAGGCTCGCGCGAGGCTGTCAAGCCGCGTATCGGAAGCGGCGCGCGGCCAGCCGAAACGACGCGATCACGATGCTTGCGTCTGCAACTGCTTCCATAACGGCGATGCTCGTGTCAACGCGTCAATAAGCCGGAAACTGAAGTGTTGTTTTCATATTCTTAAAAGAATTCCTTGGTTTCGCCTGCTTATTGATTTCGATAACGTTCGGGCTCTTCCAATCAATAACAGATAGAGAACTCGGATGAAGCGTATTTCTCTCCTCGCGCTACCTGCCATCGCATCGCTTGCCACGGGCGTCGCTCACGCCCAGAGCACGGTCACGCTGTACGGCATCGTGGACGCCGGTATCGCCTACGTGCACAACGCCCAGGGCGCCAACGGCGCGAACCAGTCGACCCTGGTGAAATTCAACAGCGGCAACATGTCGGGCAGCCGCTGGGGCCTGCGCGGCACCGAGGATCTCGGCGGCGGTCTCGCGGCGATCTTCCAGCTCGAGAACGGCTTCAACGTCGGCACCGGCGCGCTGGGCCAGGGCGGCCGCGAATTCGGCCGCAAGTCGATCGTCGGCCTGTCGAGCAAGACCTGGGGTACCGTCACGCTCGGCCGCCAATACGACCCGATCGTCGACCTGGTGCAGGGCCTGACCGAAGACGGCCCGTTCGGCGGCACCTTCGCCACGCCGGGCGACCTCGACAACTACGACAACAGCCTGCGCGTCAGCAACTCGGTCAAGTACACGAGCCCGCTGATCGCCGGCCTGCAGTTCGAGGCGCTGTACGCGCTGGGCGGCGTGGCCGGCCAGACCGGCAACGGCCAGACCTACAGCTTCGGCGCGTCCTACGCGAACGGCCCGTTGTCGCTGGGCGCCGGCTTCTTCTCCGCGAACGGCGGCAACACCGTGGCCACCGGCGCGACCTCGCGCACCTGGACCAGCACCTCGGACACGCTGTTCAACACCGTGGTGAACTCGGGCTTCGCCAGCGCCAAGTCGATCCAGATCGTGCGCGCCGGTGCGCAGTACGTGCTGGGCGCGGCCACCTTCGGCCTGGCCTACTCGAATACGCAATACGCGGGCGACTCGCTGTCGACGTTCCGCTCGACGGCCAAGTTCAACAGCGGCTCGGGCTTCTTCAACTACCGCTTCACGCCGGCCCTGAACACGGGCGTCGGCTACAGCTACACCTCGCTGACGGGCCCGGCTTCGGCGCACTACAACCAGGTCAACATCGGCGCGGTGTACTCGCTGTCCAAGCGCACCGACCTGTACGCGCTGGCCGGCTACCAGAAGGCCAGCGGCAAGACGCTGGGCTCGGGCGGCGCGCTGGTGGACGCCAAGGCCTCGATCGGCAGCTACGGCGTGAACTCGGGCACCGACACGCAGGAGCTGGCGGTGGTCGGGATTCGCCACAAGTTCTGATGGTGGACGGGCCGCCCGCGGGCGGCCCGGATCGACTGGCTGGATGAAACGGCCGGCATCGCGTGAGCGGTGCCGGCCGTTTTGTCGTTCTTGCCCGGACTATCGTGCCGAGGGGGCCGCCTGCCGCGCGGTCTTGATCCCGATCGTAGTCCACGGCACCGTTCTGCTCATTTCCCAGCGAGCGGTGTTTTTCAAGGCGGGCAAGGCGCGCTCGATAATCAGAGACAGTTCGCCTAGGTAGATGTCCATCTCCCGACGTCGTTGCGGGGTCGGCGCTTCGAGGCCCAGGACGTTCATGGCTTTTTTAGCCGTGGCCCGGGTGCTCGATTTCAGGATGGCCTTGGCTTGGGTCTCGGCTCGCGCGTCATCATCCGCGCGACTGAGCAGTACGGTGGCGAGTGCAGAGACTGCCACGATCCGACGTGCCTCCTGGACGTAATGCTGAATTTTTTCGTTTTGCCCGGGATCATGAGAAAGCGCTGCAAGCAACTGGGTATCTGTTGCCACAAGCGCTCTCAGTCCGGTTGGCGGATGCGTTGCATCGGATAGCAAACGTTCGGTCGTGATGTATCTGGCGCCGAGCGCGACATAGGCGATTTGGGCACAGAAGGCGAAGATGAAGTTGAGCCGGGCAAGGTCCGACTGGATCCAGGAAAATACCTCCTGGAAATGGGACTGGTTGGCGGGATCAACCGGGCGCATGGTGGCGAGTTGGTGTGTTGCCCATCGGCAGCCTTGTACGTCCGCATCGATTTCCATTGCCTGGTCCAGTTTGCTCCCGCCTGTCCGGCCCGCTGTATCGGACGACATCAGCCGGATGCCGTGAACGCTTTCCTCCTCGACGGCGGACCGGCTGCTCGACAGTCCCTTGATTAGATGCCCGCGTGCGAGGTGGCCGAATTCGTGCCCCAGGAGATAATTCATGGCGGTCTGGTAGAGAATGCGGTTCAGTGCCGTCAAGACGTCCTGCACGTGGCCTTTGAAAGCAGCCTTGAACGCGTCGCGGAAGTTGTCAGTGGCCAGGTCTTCGTGCGGCATCATGTTGAAGATGGCGTTCTGTGCATTCAATATGTACTCATGCAGTGACTCGATGAGGCCCGTGCTCACGACCACTGCGTCGAACGTCCCGCAGGAGATGGCATAGGCATTGGGCACCGGAGTGTGGGCCAGCGCGCAGACGAGTTCCCGGTCCTGATCGCGGTGGTAACGGAATGCCTGCTCCGTCTGCACTCTGATGTGCTCGTATGCCTTGTCGAATTTTGCGAGCTCGGGCGCCGTGCCCGGGCCGGGCACGAAGATGTCGTATTCCTGTAATGACGAGTTCGCGAGCTTGACGACCTGTTCACGTAGTACCGGCAACTGCGTGTGCAAGGGAATGCAGGGAGGAATCTTGAATGCTGCGCGCTTGTTCATGGTGGGCCCCGATTCGTCTGTGGTTGGCTGCGCTCGTGTGGCGCATGTCGGTCTGGTCGACACGGAGACCGTGAGACAGGATAAGCACGTGAACATCGCTTGTCATCGAGAATCGTGCGGCTCTGGCGCCATGCCAACCAGCCCTCATTCCTGCAGGTGCGTCTCGATATGCGCTTTCCGTGCCTGAGCGGGATCGACAATGTGCTCGCTCGCGCGTGCCGATGCGCTGCCTGAGAGGCCGAAGCTCACGCGCAAGGTCGATGGTGGGATAGGCGAGGTGGGCCCTCGCGCGGCCAGGCGCGAATAGTTCACGCAGCGCGTTGTCCGCGCGCGTTCGCGTTTCATCGCCACGCGGACGTTGCCGCCGCTATCGTTCCGAAGTCCTGACGAAGCTCCCGTCTCGCCTGCCAAGCCGTCATCGAGTCCGTCCCGGCAGGCGCCACGCACCTCAGCCCGCCATCCCCATCGCCGGATCGGATATCGAATCCTTGCCGGTCTCGATGCGTCCCGCGAAGCGCCGCGAGAAACTCGGCGCATTGCTGCTGGCGACCGTGAAGTCGTACCAGTTGCCGTGCTCCGCGACGCTCCAGCTCAGCTCGCCCGAGGCGTTCGCGGCAAGTTCGAGCGTCCACGGGCCGTCGCCGCGATAGGCGTTCGCCGTCACGGTGAACCGTGACGGCTGGCTGCCGCGATTGAACAGCTTCACGCCGAGCGCCGAGGCATCGCAGGGCTGGTAGCAGACCTGCACCTCGGGATCCGCGCCGGCCGCGATGTCGCCCAGCTTGCCGACGTATTCGCGGTGATAGCCGTTCGGCCCGAGCACCCAGAGGTCGTAGCTGCCCTGGTCGGCGGCATCGGGCGTCCAACTGCCGCTCAGCGTCTTGCCGGCCTCCACCACATAACGGCGCGGGATCCGGTCCAGGTGCAGGCGATCGTAGACATGGAACACGGCGCCCGCCGCATTGGCGCTGGCGTTCGCGAATTCCAGCGTGATCGCCCCGGCGGCCGGATGCGCGGTGGTGTGCAACTCATAGGGCAGCGCGCGCGAGGCACGCGTGCCGGTGGCCTGCGCGGGCAGCGCCGAGGTGAGCGTCGCGCCCGGCACCGGGATCGCCTTGGCGGCACCCTGCGAGGCCGCCAGCGAATCGGCACTCACCTTGGTGGTGCGGCCCGACAGCGTGGGCAGCGTGCCCTCGTTGGGCGAGACGAAGTTGAAACAGGAGGTGAGGTCGCCGCAGATCGCCCGCCGATACGCGCTGATCTGCGGCTCGACCACGCCGAAGCGCTTCTCGAGAAACAGCAGGGTGGAGGTGTGATCGAACACCTGCGAATTGACGAAGCCGCCGCGGCTCCACGGCGAGATCACCCACATCGGCACGCGCGGGCCGGGGCCGTAAGGGCGGCCGTCGATGGCGGGCTGGTTCGCGGTGGCCGGCGTGAAGTCGTGATACTCGGGCGCCATCTGGGCGGCCGGCAAGGTGCTGCCGCCGGCCAGCGAGCCGTCGGGATTGCGCGAGGGCGCGCTCGGCGGCGGCAGGTGGTCGAAGAACCCGTCGTTCTCGTCGTAGTTCACCAGCAGCACGGTCTGGCTCCAGACCTCGGGGTTGGCGCTCAGCGCGTCGAGCACTTCCTGCACGTACCAGCCCCCCTGCGCCGGGCTCGACGGCCCCGGATGCTCGCTGTAGTACGAAGGCGGGATGATCCACGACACCGCCGGCAGCGTGCCGTTCTGGATGTCGTCGCGGAAGGTCTCCAGGAAGCCTTCCGGCATGGTGTTGCCGAAACCCTTCGCGAGCGGGCTCAGCGCGTCGTCGATGTTCGGATCGTAGAACGGCCCCGCGGCCGTTACCGCCTGCCTGATGTCCACCGTCGACACGTACATCGGGCGGCGCGCCTGCGGCATCTGCTCGATCGCGGCGCGCCAGTGGCGGAAGCTCATCATCTCGTTGCAGCCGAAATTGTCGACCAGGCTCTGGTAGACCTTCCAGCTCACGCCGGCCTGCTGCAGCCGGTCGGCATAGGTGGTCCAGGTCCAGCCCGAGGTGGACGGGCCGATGTCGTTGCCGCCGTTGAACTCGTTGTTGAGCGCGGCCACGCGCACCGGGTTGTGGTCGGCCGGGCCCAGGCCGTTCGGGCCGTTGGTGCCGCTCCAGTAGAACAGGCGGTTGGCGATGGTGCCGGTGTGCATGCCGCAGTGATAGGCATCGCAGATCGTGAAGGCATCGGCCAGCGCGCGATGGAAGGGCACCTCGGCGGCTTCGTAGTAGCCGAGCGAGAGCGGCGTCTTCGCGCTCGGCCAGGCCGACATGCGGCCGTGGTCCCAGGCGGCCTGCGCGTCGTTCCAGGTGTGCGGCGTGCTGCCGGCGCGCAGCGCGTTGCCCTGCGTCTCGTCGAGGTGGTAGGGCGTGAGCGTGCTGGTCGCGCCGGCCTTGGTGTAGCGCTGGTGGAAGATGTTAGCCGCGCCTGCCGCCGACGGTACCGCGAAGCGGTCGCCATAGCCGCGCACGCCGCGGAAGGTGCCGAAGTAGCTGTCGAAGGAGCGGTTCTCGAGCATCAGCAGCACCACGTGCTTGACGTCCTTGAGCGTGCCGGTGGCGTTGTTGGCGTCGATCGCGAGCGCGCGCCGGATCGCGGGCGGAAAGCTCGAGAGCGTGGCCGCGGCGGCCGCGCTGCCGAGCGTGGTCTTCAGGAACCGGCGTTTGGAAGAGTCGAAGGTCATGCGAATGGGCTTCCTGGCAGGGTTGGGGCGGCTCAGGGAGCCGGTGCGCAGTGACGGGTGCCGCAGGCGGAGGCGGATTCGCCGGTGGACGGTGCCGGGCGCGGCGCGTCGTCGTTGCCGCCGCAGGCGGCCAGCAACAGCGTGGCGCACAGCAGCGCCGTGCCGAGCAGGAGCGTGCCGCGTATCGAAAGGCGAGACATGCTTATTGTCATCCGTAAGGACAGCGAGGGAACGGGGAACGCGCCGGCCGACGGTTCCGCATGCGGGACGGGCCCGGGATCCGAAGCTGACTGTAAGCTTGGTTTTTGGCAGGAATGTGAAGCCGATTGCAAGCATGGCGAACGGGCCTGCGCATGAGAACGTTGCCGCGCGCACATTCCTTCGTCGATCGACAGGAATTGCCGAATCCGCTGCCCGATCGTTTCGGGCTCGGTAGCGCTTACCGGTCGAAAGGAAGGCGCGCCTGCGCGTTGTGCATCGACTGCTCGCGGCTGCAACTCCGGCGTCGCGAAACTGTCAGTCGCAGGCGGCAGAATCGAATCCTCACTCACGACAGGACCTTCCGATGGCACTGAACTATGGTTTGCTGAAGGGCACCGTTTCCGGGCATCTGCGCAATGCCGACGACGATCATTACCAGATCCTCGTGCATGCCGGCGACGAGGTGTTCCGGATCGCGGTGAACGTGAAATCCTCGGCGCCGCACGCGCCGTCCACCGTGCTGTTCGAATCGCGCGACACGCTGCCGGATTCGTTGAGTTCGCAACTGATGGCGGCCGGGATCGGCTTCACCAAACTGGCGAGCAAGCCGGGCGGCCTGGCGATCGACTTCGTGCGCGGCGGCCTGGTGGACACCTCGGCGATGGTGCCGGTGCCGCCCGACGCGCCGGGCCAGGACAACGATCTGAAGGACCGCCTGGAGAGCGCGGTGGTGAAGGCGATGGACCAGGCCGGCTCGCAGGTGTTCGCGTTCGGCTCGAAGTGGGGCCCCGAGGACAAGCCCGACCAGTATTTCAAGTTCGTGCCGGGGCAGGGCGTGCACGACATCCACATGAACCAGGGCAACTCGGGTTCGTATCGCAAGGACAACGGCGTCTACCAGGACGGCTGCCTGATCCTGCATTACCCCGACGACACCTGGCTGGCGGTGTTCCTCGCGTTCCAGTCGCAGACCTTCGATACCGACGACCACGGCAACCCGCGCTGAGCATGTGAGCGCCGATGGCGTGCATGAACCGCCGGCGCGCGGTTCATGCACGGCCGGGCCTCATGCGCTCACAGGTTGTTGCAACCCTTGGCGACCGATTCCTGCTGCGAGGTATAGGGCCGCGACGGCTCCAGGTTCCATTCGGCCTTGTTGCGCGCGATCTGGAAGTGGCAGACCAGTTGCCGGCGCATGCTGGCGAGATTGCTGTCGCGATTGTCCTCGTTCTCCTTCCAGGGCGCGTCGAGGTAATGCTGGACCACCAGCTCGTTGAAGAAGTTGTTGGTCTGCTCGTCCTTCACCGCGCGCCCGCAATCGGTCGGCACCACCTGCAGCGAGGCGATCTTCTTCTTGAAGCCCGGGTCGTCGCGCCAGATCCAGGCCGCGCTCTGCACGTAGCGATCGCAACTGTTCTTCGCCGTGACCGGCCAGATCGCCTGCTTGCGCTCGTTGTAGATGAACTTCGCATCGTCCTGGCGCGTCTGCGGCAGTTGCAGGTTGATGATCGGCAGGTACTGTTGGGTGCTTTCATACCACTGGATCTGGTTCAGCCGCGCGCCTTCCACGCCGCTGTCGTCGGCGTAGAACAGGGCCATCACCGAGGGCGAGCGCGGCGGATCCTCCTCCCACTTCGCGATGCGCAGCTCGTCCTGGGTCTGCATCGATTCCTCGCCCATCTTCTGCATCGACAGGATGCTCTGGTAGAAGGCCGGCGCCGCGTCCTTGTTGCGATCGTCGCGCACGTCGAACGAGCACTGCATCGAGTGGTCGCCGTTGTGCTTGCGGTAGTCGGCGTACCACTGGTCGGCGGTGGTGATGCCGAGATCCTGGCAGGACTTCTCGACATAGTTGGGCGTGAAGCTCGAGTCGGTGCAGCCCGCCTGCGCGCGCGCGTCGGTGGCCGCGTCGATCGGGAACGAGCAGAGCACGTCGTAGTCCTTGTTCTCCTTCGGATTCCCGAAGATCGGATTGAGGATGAAGCCGCTCTTCAGGCCATAGGCGAGGCGGCGGAACTTCGCGTCCTTGCGCAGGTAGGAGACCGAGATGCCGCCGCTTTTCTGGCTCTTCGGGCTCACGCTGTAGAACATGTAGTCGGTGGACGGCCAGGTGGCGCGGAACAGCACGCCCGAGCACAGGAAGGCCGGCTTGGACGGCCCGCCGCAATCCTGGCGCGTGTCGTTGTAGAGCTTGGTCAGCTTCTGCGCGACGTCGCCGCCCTCATCCGCCCGCGCGAGGGCGGGGGCGATCAGCAGCGCGTGGCAAAGCACGAGACTCAATGGTGCGAATCGTGGTGCGAATCGGATCTTTTTCATCAACGGCCTCTTGTTCGAATAATCGGAATGGAAACGATCGATGCGATTGTTTGAACGGATTGCGGTGGTGGCCCCCTGTGGACATCGGCTGAAAGCAATTCGATGAATTGTTGACGCCTTGCCGGATCGGATTTGCCGGCCGGCGATCAGAGAATATCGACGAATAAAGGCGATGAAAATCGGCGCGGAGAAAATCCCGGATCGGGAATTTCTCCGATTGTATTTTTCATATTAAGTATTGTGATTGGCGGACGGGAAAATCCGCGCGACGCATTACCGGCCGAGCAAAGGATCCTCAGAATTCGCGAGTCATTCCGGCGATGAAATCGGCGATCGCCGCATCGTCGCGCGCCACGAAGATCCACTGGCCGACCGGCGTGGCGATCACCAGCCCGGCCTCGCGCAGCAGCGCGACGTGCGCCGAGACGGTCGATTGCGACAGCCCGCTGCGGGCCACGATGGCAGACAGCGGCGTGCCGTGGCACGAATGCAGCCGCGCCGATGCCGGGAACGCGTCCGGCGACTTCAGCCAGCGCAGCACCTCCCGGCGAAACGGATGCGCGAGCGCCTTGTGGGCGAGGTCGGGATCGATCATCGCGAGCGCCGCGTCAGCGCGGGCCCAGGCAGCGATGCACGAGCGCGGCGGCCAGCCCCGCCGCGACGCCGAACGCGACCACCCCGTGCCAGCCGAAGCGGGCCATCAACGCGCCGCTCGCGATGGCGCCGAGCGCGCCGCCCACGAAGGTGGCCGTCATGTAGAGGCTGTTGATACGCCCCTGCGCCTTCGGATCGGCGGCGAAGGCGCGCGTCTGGTTCGCCACCAGGCCGGCCTGCACGCCGATGTCGAGCACCACCACGCCGATCACCAGCAGGGCGAGCGAGCTGCCCGCGCCGGCCAGCACCAGGTAGGCGGCGGTGACGATCGCGATGCTCAGGCCGATCACGCGCCGCGTGCCGATCCGGTCCGAGGCGCGGCCGCCGATGGTGGCCGCCATCGCGCCGGCCGCGCCGATGATGCCGAAGCCGCCGGCCCAGGCGCTGCCGAGATGCCAGGGCCCTTCGGCGAGCAGGGCCGCGAGGTTGACCCAGAAGGCATTGAAGGCGGCCCACAGCAGCGCCTGCACCAGCATCGATTCGCGGATCGGGCGATGGTCGCGCGCCAGCGGCCAGAGCGAGGCGAGCAGCCGGCCGTAGCCGAGCGTGGTGCTCGGCACGCCGCGCGGCAGCAGCCAGGCCGCGGCAAGGCCCACCGGCACCATCGCGGCGGCCTCCACCGCGTACACGGCGCGCCAGCCGTAGCGCGCGGCGATCACGCCGCTGACCGCGCGGCCGAGCAGGATGCCCACCATGATGCCGGTGACCACCGTGCCGACATTGCGACCGCGCTGCGAGGGCGCCGACATCACGGCCGCGAACGGCACCAGTTGCTGGGGCACGCAACTGACGACGCCGAGCCCGAAGGCGGCGCCGATCAGCGAGCCGAGGTTCGGCGCGAGCGCCGCGGCCAGCGCGAGGACGAAGGCCAGCGCGATCTGGCCGAGCACCAGCTTGCGCCGGTCGTAGCGGTCGCCGAGCGGCAGCAGCAGCGCCAGCCCGGTGGCGAAGCCGAGCAGGGCCGCGCCGGCCACCAGGTCGGCGGTGGCCACGTCGGCATGCAGGCCCTGCGCGATCAACGGCAGGATCGGCTGGGTGCAGTAGATGTTGGTCACCACCGCGCCGGCGATGGCGGCCATCGTGATGATCTTGCCGCGCGAGGCGGCGGGGGTAGCGGGGGCAGCGGGCGTGGCCGGCGCGGCGCGCGGGGCGCCGGCGGCGATGGGCAAGTCGTTCATGGCAGCTTCCTTTCCTGGCGAATTCGTCGTCGTCACCGGCGGCCGATGCCGCGGACGCGATGATGGGAAGCCAGCCTACCGACTTGCTCGTGGAAAGATAATCCAACAGAATCTGGAATCATATTTCCAGAATTCGAGAGGCAGCATGAATCGGCTCGAGTCGATGTCCTTGCTGGTGGCGGTGGTCGATGCCGGCAGCATGTCGGCCGCTGCGCGCCGGCTGGACATTCCGCTGGCCACCGTGAGCCGCAAGATCGCGGAACTCGAGGCCTACCTGAACACGCGCTTGCTGCATCGCACGACGCGCCAGCTATCGCTGACCGAGGCCGGCGAATCCTATGTGGCCGGCTGCCGGCGCATCCTCGACGACATCGCGGAAACCGAGCGCGCCGCCACCGGCGAATACGCGGCGCCGCGCGGCGAGCTGATCGTCACCGCGCCGATCGTGTTCGGGCGCCTGCACATCGTGCCGGCGGTGGCGGCCTTCCTCGCCCACTATCCCGAGATCGACGTGCGCCTGGTGCTGACCGATCGCGTTGCCCACCTGATGGAGGAGCAGATCGACGTGGCGCTGCGCATCGGCGAGCTGCCCGACAGCAGCCTGATGGCCGTCCGCGTGGGCAGCGTGCGCCGCGTGATCTGCGCGAGCCCGGCCTATCTGGCCGCGCACGGCGCGCCGGCCGAACCCGCCGACCTGGCGAATCACCCCTGCATCAGCTTCGAGGTGCTGGCCTCGCGGCGCGCCTGGGTGTTCGAGGCGGGGAAGGGCGAGCTGACGGTACCGGTGCATTCGCGTTTCGCGGTGAACACGGCCGAGGCCGCGATCGATGCGGCCGTGCTCGGCGTCGGGCTGATCCGCGTGCTGTCCTACCAGGTCGAGACGGCGCTGCGCGAGGGCGCGCTGGAAGTGGTGCTGGACGGTTTCGAGGCACGGCCGCTGCCGGTCAGCCTGGTGCACAAGGGGCAGGCGCCGATGCCGCTGAAGCTGCGTGCCTTCCTCGATTTTGTTGCACCGCGGCTGCGCGAACGCCTCGCGGGGCTGACGGCGGCGGCCGGCGCGCCGCGCTGAGCGCTGCCTGATCGATCTTGGTGGGCGGCCGATCGCCGACTAGACTACAAAGCTCCTTGGCTATCCGGGGTGGGGCTGCCATGAAGATGAAGATCGATTTCCACGCGGACCCGGTGGACGTGGATGCGATCTGCCGCGATCTCGAGAACGGCGAGATCACGGTGATCCAGACCACGCGGCCGAACTTCCGGGATCTGCACGAGGCGGTCAGCCCGCTGATGCGCGGCTCGGCGATCCTGCCGCTGGCGGTGCGCGATGCCGACGGCAACTGGCACTGGTATTTCCTGAACGGCGATTCGCAGCCGGCGCCGCTGGCCGAGGTGGATGCGCGCGTGGCACGCGCGATCGCGCTCTGGCAGGCGGCGGGGCGGCCGACGCCCTATCACGTCGCGGCGGCCCGCTAGGGTTCGCTCGGGCCGGCGGCCCGCCTCAGGGCCGCGTCGTGCCGCTGGCGGCAGCGGCCTGGGCCGGCGCGGCCGCCTCGCTCACCTTGATCCAGCCGACGATCGCGCCCGCGCGCGGATTGCTGAAACGCACCTGCAGCCAGGTCATCGCGTCGTTCGCACCCACCAGCGCGAGCTTGTCGCCCGCCACCACGTAGCGGCGCGTCGGCCCCTCGTGCGGGCTCTCGTGCAGCGCCAGCCTCGGCACCGCCACCGTCATGCCCGCCTCGCCGCCGCCATAGGCCTGCGGCTTGCGGTCGATCACCTTGCCGCTCGCGTCATGGCTGACCAGCAACGAGGCGGGGCCGTCGTCGGGCTTGCCGTCCACCAGGTCCTGCACCTCCTGCGGCAGCTCGCGGCTCGCCTGGTACAGGTAGAGCACGCCGTCGGCGCGGTAGCGATAGGCATCGGTGTACCAGATCGGGCCGCCGCGGCAGGAGCTGTACAGCGTGTGCTCGGCCGGTTTCGCGTCGAGATTGGTGAGGTCGCCGCAGTTGCCGAGCTTGTCGCTGCCGGGCGCGAGCCTGAGCGGCACGAAACGGCGGCTGGCCGCATCGAACAGGTAGACCTGGTAGCTCTCGTTGACCATCCCCAGCGTGGCCGAGAAGGCCAGGTCCTGGTGGCCGTCGAAGTTGTAGTCGCCCGAGCCGTATTGCGTGTTGCCGTCCTCGTCGCTGACGCCGATCTCCAGCTTCTGCGTGGTGTTGTCGGGCGACAGGCGTACCAGCACGTGATTGCCGTCGGCGCGCGTGACGGTGGCGGTGGTGCTCGCGTCGACCTTGACCGTCAGCAGCGGCTTGGCGGCCGAGGCCGGCACGGCGGCGCCGAGCAGGCCGCCGGCCAGCAGCATCGACAGGGCGGGAGCCAGGGCGTGTCGCGATTCGGGGATGCGCATCGTGGAGGCGGCGCCGATGCGCCGATGGTCGGGATGGCGGCGAGCATGCCATGGCCGGGCGGCCTTCGCAATGCGGGGCCGCTGTCGCGATCTCGCTCGGCAAGCGCGGCCGATTCGTTGCATCATGACGGTCCGCCGCGCCGGCCGGCCGCGTGCCGCGCGGCCCTTTCCACATGAGGCACGAGCCCACGCCATGAACCGAGCCCCCGAAGGCCAGACCGACCTGCAACGCCTGTTGAGCGGCATCGATCCGCTGCTCGACGAGGTGATCTACACCTTCTGCACGGTGCCCTGCGATACGCCGGGCACGCCGGCCGGCTGCATCTGCAGCTTCGACGAACGCGAGGGGCGCACCCTGATCCTGCCGCTGGAGACGGCACGCGAATGCGGCCTGCAAGCCGCCGGCGAATGGGCCAGGATCACGCTGCAGATCCATTCCTCGCTGGAGGCGGTCGGCTTCATCGCGACCGTCGCCACGGCGCTCGCGCGCGAAGGCATCAGCGCCAACGTGATGTCGGGCTACTACCACGATCACGTATTCGTGCAGTGGGCGCGCCGCCACGAGGCGATCGACGCGATCCGCTGCCTCGCGCTGGACGCCGGCCCGGCAAGCGCGACCTGAACCTGACCGACCCTGGAGAGATGAAGATGCTGAAGATCATGACCGATGCGACCTCGCCGTTCGGCCGCAAGGTGGTCGTCGCCGCGCTCGAGCGCGGGCTGGAGGTGGCCGAGCAGTTCGTCGACATGAAGGCGCCGCAGCCGCTCGCGCCGTTCAATCCGCTCTGGCAGATCCCGACGCTGGTGTTGTCGGAGCGCGAGGGCGTCTACGACAGCATGGCGATCCTGCTTCACCTCGACACGCTGCACGAGCAGGCGCCGCTGGTGCGTGTCGGCGATGCGGCCGCGCTGTCGATGCTGTCGCTCGCCGATGGCTTGATGGAGGCGGTGCTGGCGCGTCGCGTCGAATCGCTGCGCGAAGCCGCGCGCCAGGACGACGGCTACCTCGCGAAGCTGGAGGCGCGGATCCTGCGCTCGCTCGATGCGATCGATGCGCGCCGCGAGGAGCTCGGCGACGCATTTGGCGATGAAGCCGGCGGCCTGCCCTCGGGCACGCAGATCGCGGTGGCGGTCGCGCTCGAATACACCGACTTCCGTTATGCGCGCGACTGGCGCGAAGCGCGCCCGGCGCTCGCGGCCTGGCTCGCGACCTGGGCCGAGCGCCCCAGCATGAGAGCCACCGCGCCCGGCACGCGCGAGCCCTTCGTCGGCAGCCTGCGCGACGCGCATCCGGCAAGCTGATCGTTGCATCGAGCGGCGCGCACGAACGAGGCCATCGCCCCTCGTGCGCGCCGCACGTCGAACCGACACATTCGCTTCACCGCCACGTCATTTCGCAGCGCTAACTTGTGAGGGCTTCGCCGACCGGCGAAGTGTCGTATCCCTCCACTCATGAGCACCGAAATGACAAAGATCAGATTGCATCATGCGGCGGCGCTGGCGTTGTTCGCCGCGTCCCAGCTCGCCCACGCGGGCACCCCGAGCGTCGGCAGCCGCGAATACAAGGTCCTGCTGAATCCGCAGGCCTTCCAGAGCGCGCCGGCCGATGCCGCCAACCGCTTCCTCACCGACCTGAAGGCCAGCCTCGCCGCCAACGGCTTCGACAGCAGCGTCAAGAAGAGCTTCGCGGCCGATCACGACCGCAGCGTGCTCTACTACGACACGGCCGGCAACTGCGCGGTGAAGACGGCCGGTTACTCGATGCGCCAGCGCAACGAGAGCGGCAGCCTCGACATCGAGCTGAAGTTCGGCTCGGCGAGTCAGAGCACCTCGGCCAATACCGACGTGAGCGGCAGCTCGTCGAAGGCCAAGACCAAGCTCGAGGACGACATCACGCCGCCGGCCAGGGAGACCTTCTCGCATTCGACCAGCGAGCCGCTGTCGAGCTCGAAGAACATCAACAAGCTCAGCGACATCAAGGACCTGTTCCCCACCACCAAGACCTTCGACAGCATCAGCGGCCAGGCGTTGGTGCCGGTGAGCGGCCTGTCGATCCACGAGCTGAGCTTCGACGGCCCGACCAGCGATCTCGGCCAGGAAGACGCCGACTTCACCATGACGGTCTGGTATGCGAACGGTTCGAGCACGCCGGCGCTGGCGGAGATCTCCTTCGAGGTCGACGTCAACGACGATGGCGTGTTCACCGACAAGGTGAGCTCGCGCTCGCAACTGATCTTCAACACCATCCAGGGCATGACGAACTGGGTGCAGTCGCCCAGCTCGACCAAGACCGCCTGGGTCTACCAGTACCAGCCGAACTTCTGCAGCGGCAAGTAAGCGGCGGCCAGGCGCCGCCAGCCTGGTTGTCCGCAGCAGACCGCGCCGGTACGCGTGAGCGTGCGGCGCGGTTTTTCATTCGGCAGGCTCAGTGCAGCGTGTCGAGCCGCCTGGTCCAGCGCGAGGCCAGCGCCAGCAGCACGCCGCTGATCAGCAGCATCAGCGTGCCCATCGCCATGCCGTCGCCGATCGAGCCCTGCTCGAACTGCTGCCAGATGAACACCGAGGCGGTCTGCACGCCGCTGGGCGCGAGCAGCAGCGAGGTGACCAGTTCGCGCGAGGCCACCGCGAACACGATCATCATCGAGGCGGCCAGCGGCGCCGCCGCGAGCGGCAGCACGATGCGCCACAGCACGCGCGCGGGCGTGGCGCCGTGCACGCGCGCCGCCGCCTCGAGACTGCCGCCGATCTGCCGCAGCGCCGCGCTCGCGTAGCGCACCGGGTAGGGCAGCAGCAGGCAGGCATAGGAGAGCAGCAGGATCACCCAGCTGTTGTAGGGCGTGACGGGCCAGAACGGCAGGTTCCAGGCCAGGATCAGGCCCACGCCGATCACGATGCCTGGCATCGCGTGCGGCAGCAAGGTCAGCGCGTCGAGCGCGGCGCGTCCCGGCGTGCGCGTCTTGACCACCACCCAGGCGCACAGGAAACCGAGCACGCCGGTCAGCAGCGCGGTGCCGGCGGCCAGCGCGAGGCTGGTGCCGAGCGCGCCGGCGCCGTCGCCGGCCGAGGTGATCGCGCCGAAATGCGCGAGCGTCAGGTTGGCCGCGTGCAGGCCGCCCGACAAGGTGCGCAGGAAGGCGGTGGCGACGATGGCGGCGATCGGCGCGACGCTGGTGCCGGTCGCCACCAGCGCGAACAGCAGCAGGATCGGCAGGCGCCAGCGGCCCGGCTCGGCGGGCTCGACGCTCACCGGCTTGCCGTTGTGCGTGTCGAAATCGCGTCCCGCCAGCAGGCGCCGCTGCGCGTAAAAGGCGAGCAAGGCGGTCAGCGCCAGCAGGCTGGAGAGCACGGCCGCGCCGGGCAGGTCGATCGGCCAGTCCGAGAAGCGCGCCTCGATCGAGGTGACCAGCAGGCTGAAGCCGGCTCGCGCGCCGAGCGCCGAGGGAATCCCGAACTCCTCGATCGCCATGGTGAAGGCCAGCAGCGCGCTGGCGGCGATGGCCGGCGCGGCCAGCGGCAGCGTCACGCGCAGGAAGGCGCGCCAGGGCGTGGCCCCGCACACGCGCGCGACCTGGGCCAGCCGCCCGCCGGTCTGCATCATCGCGCGCGACACGGAGAAGTAGACCACCGGGAACACGCTCAGCGTCATCGCCGTGGCGATGCCGGGAAACGAGAACAGGAAGCCGCCCAGTTCGATGCCCACCAACTGCTGCAGATAGCCGTTGGGTTGCAGCAGCAACATCCAGCCGAGCGCGCCGAGGTAGGGGGGAATCAGGAACGGCGCCAGGAACAGCAGGTCCCAGAGCCGCGCGCCGGGCAGGCGCACCAGGCCCCGCAGCGCGCCGAGCGGCACGCCCAGCGCGAGGCTGCCGGCCGCCACCGCCAGCCCGAAGCGCAGCGTGTTGCCGAGCAGCGGCCAGGTGCCGGCTTCGTCGAGGGTGGCCTTGACGGCCGCGAAGGGATGCGCGAACGAGCCCTGGTTGAGGGCCGGGAAGATCGCCTGCAGGCCGACGAAGGCCACCGGCAGGGCGACCAGCAGCGCGAGCGCGGCGAGCAGGGCGCCGAGGCCGGCCAGGCGGCCGGCGCGGCCCGAGCCCCGCGCGTCC